>JAEWGQ010000419.1 GCA_023388235.1 Actinomycetes bacterium
GCCGCGTGGTGGGCCGAGCCGCTGTTCTGCGGGTGGGGCGCGCAGTGCGCCCGCGCCCCGCTGCCCGGCGAGCCCGCCTCGCACCCGTACCGGCTGGCCGACCTCGGCCCCGCGGTCGTGCCGGCGGGGCTGGCCGTCGCCCCGGACCTCGCGCGGCAGGACGTCTACGACGCGCTGCTCGCCCACCTGGAGCGGCACGACGTGGTGCCCGGCACGGTCGTCGTCGACGACAAGTGGCAGGCCGCGTACGGGACGGGCGAGCCGGACGCCGCGCGCTGGCCGGACCTGCGCGCCTGGGTCGCCGCCCGGCACGCCGCGGGCCAGCGGGTGCTGCTGTGGTGGAAGGCCTGGGACCCCGAGGGCCTGCCGGTCGAGGAGTGCCTCGTGGACGCCGGCGGCCGGCCCGTGGCGGCGGACCCGGCCAGCCCCGCGTACCGGGAGCGGGTGCGCCGCACGGTCGCGCACCTGCTGGGGCCGGACGGCGTGGACGCCGACGGGTTCAAGGTCGACTTCACGCAGCGGGCGCCGGCCGGTCACTGCGTGCACCCGCACGCCGGCGCCGACCCGCGGGCGCCCTGGGGCGTCGCCGCGCTGCACGCCCTGCTCGGCGACCTGTACCGCGCGGCGAAGGCGGCCAAGCCGGACGCCCTGGTCGTCACCCACACCCCGCACCCGGCGTTCGCCGACGTGTGCGACATGGTGCGGCTGAACGACGTGCTCGAGCGGGACACCGCCGGGGCCGTGGTGCCGCTCGCCGACCAGATGCGGGTGCGGCGCGCGATCGCCGCCGTGGCGCTGCCGGGCCACCTGCTCGACACGGACCAGTGGCCGATGCTCGACGTCGCGCAGTGGCGGGACTACGTGGCGGCGCAGGGCGAGGGCGGGGTGCCCGCGCTCTACTACGCGGAGCGCATCGACCGGTCCGGGGAGCCGCTGACCGCCGCGGACCTCGCGCTGGTCGCCGCCGGGTGGCGCGCGTACCGGGCGGCGCGCGGCACGGCGGTGGGGGCGGGGGCGTGACCGAGGTCGTGGTCGTCGGCGCGACCTCCGCCGGGGTGTGCGCCGCGGTCGCCGCCGCGCAGGCCGGGGCGTCCGTCGTGCTGCTGGAGCCCGGGCAGCACGTGGGCGGCATGACCTCGGGCGGCCTCGGGTACACCGACGTCGGCGACGTCCGGGTGCTCGGCGGCGCCGCGGCCCGGTTCCGCGCCGAGGTCGCGGCGCACTACGGCGTCCCCGTGGGGGCCTGGGCCGGGCCGGAGCCGCACGTGGCCGAGGCGATCCTGCGGCGCTGGCTGGACCACCCGCGGATCGAGGTCGTGCTCGGGGCGCGCGTCGTGGCGGCCGACGTCCGCGACCGTGCGGTCACCGCGGTGCGGACCGCGGACGGCCGGACGTGGGCCGGCGGGGCGTTCGTCGACGCGACGTACGAGGGCGACCTCCTCCCGCTCGCGGGCGTGCCCTACGCCGTCGGGCGGGAGGACCGGTCGCTGCACGGCGAGGAGCTCGCCGGCCGGCGGGAGCCCGTCCCCGGGCGGCACGCGTTCCCCGCCTGGATCTCCCCGTTCGCCGACGACCCCTCCGGCGTGACCGCGGGCGCCGTGCTGCCCCAGGTCCGCGACGTGCCGCTCGCGCCGGTCGGGTCCGGGGACGGCGGGGTCATGTCCTACGGCTACCGGGTCTGCCTGACGACCGCCGCGGACCGGGTGCCGGTGGAGCGCCGGGACGGGTACGACGAGGCCGCCTGGGAGCTCGGCCGCCGGCTGTTCCGGCACTGGGCCGCCGAGGGCCACGTGCCCGCCGCCGGCGGGCTGCTCGGCCTGGAGCCGAACCTGCCGGGCGGCAAGGCCGACGGCAACTCGCTCGGCCCGTTCTCGCTGAGCGTGCTGGACGGCACCGCCTGGGAGTACCCGGACGCGGACGCCGCCCGCCGCGAGGAGATCCGGCAGCACCACCTGCACCACGCGCAGGACCTGCTCTGGTTCCTCACGCACGACCCGGCCGTCCCCGCGTCGGTCCGGCGCGAGCTCGCTCGGTGGGGGCTGCCCCGCGACGAGTTCGCCGACACGGGCCACCTGCCGCACCAGCTCTACGTCCGCGAGGCGCGGCGGATGGTGGGCGAGGTCGTGCTGACCGAGCACGACCTGCGCCGGCCGGCGCGGTGGCACGACGTGGTGGCGATGGGGTCGTACCACCTGGACGTCCGCGAGGTGCAGCGCACGTGGCGGTGGGTGCACGAGCACCCCCGGCCGGTCGCGATGGTCGTGACCGAGGGCTACCTGTCGGTGCCCGTGCCGCCGTACCCGGTGCCGTACCGGGCGCTGGTCCCGCGGTGGGAGGACGTCACGAACCTGGTCGTGCCGGTGTGCCTGTCGGCGTCGCACGTGGCGTTCTCGTCCGTGCGGATGGAGCCGCAGTACCAGATGCTCGGGCACGTCGCGGGGCTCGCGGCGGCGCGCGCGGTGGCGACGGGACGGGCCGTGCAGGCGGTGGACGTGGCCGCGCTGCAGGCCGACCTCGTCGCGGCGGGCCAGGTCCTGGCGCTCTGACGGCCCGCGCGGGTCCCGGGGACGAACGGGACGATCCGGAGAAACCGCCCGTGAGCAGCGGTTCTCTTGTCGCGCCTCACCTGGGATCGATACCATAGGCGCATGCCCGCCGTCACCGAGGTCGCGCCGGGGGTGTTCCGCGTCGCGGACACCTGCCACGTCTACGTCGTGCGCGCCGAGCGCCCGGCCGCGGACGGCACCCGCACCGCCGTCGCCGTCGACTTCGGCTCCGGCGCCGTCCTCGACCACCTCGCCGAGATGGGCGTCGACCGGCTGACCGACGTCCTCATGACGCACCACCACCGCGACCAGGCGCAGGGGCTGCCGCGGGCCGTCGAGGCCGGCGTCGCGGTCCACGTGCCGCCGGTCGAGCGGGACCTGTTCGAGCACGTCGACGAGATGTGGCGCACGCGGCAGGTCGTCAACGACTACAACCTCCGGCAGGACCGGTTCTCCCTGCTCGAGCCGGTGCCGGTGACCGGCGTCGTGCCGGAGTACCGCACGCGGGAGTACGGCGGCGTGCCGGTGCAGGTCGTCCCGACGCCCGGGCACACGACCGGCTCCGTGTCCTACGTCGTCGAGCGGGCCGGCCGGCGGATCGCCTTCACCGGCGACCTCGTGTACGCGCCCGGCAAGGTCTGGTCGCTCGCCGCGACCCAGTGGTCGTACACCGAGAACGAGGGGCCGGCGATGACGGTCCTGTCCTGCTACCTGCTGATGGACGAGCGGCTCGACCTGCTGCTGCCCTCGCACGGCGCCCCGATGGACGACCCGCAGCACGCCCTCGGCCTGCTGGCGACCCGGATGCGCGGCTACGTCGACTCGCGCCGCCCGCAGCCGTGGGACCTGCGGACCCGCCTGACGGAGCCGTTCCAGCGGATCACCGAGCACTTCCTGCTCAACGTGTCGTCGAACGCCTGCTCCTACGTGCTGGTGTCGCGGGACGGCGCGGCGCTGCTCATGGACTACGGCTACGACATGACGACCGGGCTCGCCTCGGGCGGGGACCGCGCGTCCCGCCGGCCGTGGCTGGCGTCGCTGCCCGCGCTGCGCCGCGACCACGGCGTCACCGACGTCGAGGTCGTGCTGCCGACCCACTACCACGACGACCACGTCGCCGGGATGAACCTGCTGCGCGAGGTCGAGGGCACGCAGATCTGGGCGCCCGCGAACGTCGCGCCGATCCTCGAGGACCCCCGGCGGCACGACCTGCCGTGCCAGTGGTACGACCCGATCCCCGTGGACCGCGAGCTGCCCCTGGGGGAGACGTTCCGGTGGCACGAGTACGAGATCACCGTGCACGAGCTGCCCGGCCACACCCTGTACGCGGCGGCGTTCGAGGTCGAGGTCGACGGCGTCCGGGTGCTCGTCACCGGCGACCAGCAGGACGGCCTCGGCATCCCCGGCAGCCGGCGCGAGGTCCTCAACTACCAGTACCGCAACCTGTTCCGGATCACCGACTACCGCGACAGCGCCGCCCTGTACCGGCGCATCGCCCCGGGGGTCATGGTGTCCGGGCACTGGGAGCCCCGCTGGGTGGACGAGGCCTACCTCGACATGCTGACGCAGGAGGGCGAGGAGCTCGTCGCGATCCACCACGACCTGCTGCCGCTCGACGAGCTCGACCTCGGGGCGGACGGCCGCGTGGCGTCGATCGCGCCCTACCTGTCCCGCGCCGCCCCCCACGCGGCGAGCCGGTTCACGGTGACCGTCCGGAACCCGACCCGCGAGGACCGCAAGGCGACCGTCCGCGCGGTGCTGCCGCTAGGCTGGCGCGCGCACCCCGACGAGGCCGTCGTCGCGCTCCCGCCCTCCGGGCAGGTGGACGTGGACCTGGAGGTGGTGCCCACGGGCCCCGCGGCCCGGCGCCGCCGGATCGCCGTCGACGTCAGCATCGGGGACCTGCACCTGGGGCAGCACGCCGAGGCGCTCGTGGACGTGCTGGGGGACTAGAGGGATCGGGGAGCACGCATGGAGGCGGTCGCGCCGGGGACACGAGGCGCGGGGACCGCCGCCGGGCGGCGCGCCACGATCAAGGACGTCGCCGAGGCGGCCGACGTCTCGCGCTCCACCGCCTCGCGCGCCCTCACCGGCCGCGGCTACGTCGCGCCGGCCGTGCGGGACCGCGTCCGCCGGGCCGCCCAGACGCTCGGCTACGTGCCCGACGCGATGGCCCGCAACCTGCGCCAGCAGGTCAGCCGGTCCGTCGGCGTGCTCGTCTCCGACCTGCGGAACTCGTTCTACGCGGACCTCGCGGCAGGCGTCAGCCAGCAGTCCCGGCGCCGCGGCTACGCGATGGTGCTCGCCGACGACAACGGGTCCGTCGAGGCCGAGCTCGAGGCCGCCGAGACCTTCGTGGCCCTGCGGGTCGCCGGCGTCATCCTCACGCCCCTGTCCGCCGAGGTGACCGAGTACCTGTCCCGGCACCGGATCCCCGTCGTCGAGGTCGACCGCCGGTTCGCCGAGGGGACCTGCGACGCCGTCGTCGTCGACAACAAGTCCGCCGCCGAGCGGGTGACCGCCGGGCTGCTCGGGCTCGGGCACCGCCGCGTCGCGCTGCTGATCGACGAGATGGACTGGACGACCGGCCGGGACCGCCTCGTCGGGTACCGGTCCGCGTTCCACGCCGCCGGCCTGCCGCTCGACGACGCGCTCGTCGTGCGGTCGGGCTGGGACGTCGAGGCCGCCCAGGCCGGCGCCCGCGAGCTCCTCGCGTCCCCCGACCGGCCGACCGCGGTGTTCGCCGCGAACAACGTCCTCGCCGAGGGCGTGTGGCGCGCCGCGCAGGGCCTCGGCCTGCGGATCCCCGAGGACCTCAGCCTGGTGTCGTTCGACGACGCCCCGTGGATGACGATGGTCCGGCCGGGGGTGACCGCCGTGGCGCAGGACGCGGTGGCGCTCGGGGAGGCCGCGGTCGCGCAGATGCTCGACCGCATCCAGAACCCGGACTCGCCCGTGCGGACCGTGATGCTGTCCGCCGCCGTGGCGCAGCGCGGCTCGACCGCGGCGCCCGCCTCGGTCTGACGCGCGTCTTCCCCTGACGCGAGCCTCCGCCTGACGCGCGTCTTCCCCCTGACGCGAGCCTCCGCGTGAGGGAGTCTCCCGCCCGTCGCGAGCCTCCGCGTGTGCGCCCTCGCCTGACGCCCGCCTGCACCTGACGCGCGCCTCCGCCTGACTCGCGCGAGGGCGCCTGACGCGCGCCTCCGCCTGCCGCGCGGGGGCGCCCGACGCGCGCCCGACCGCCGTCCGCGGCACCGTCCACCTGGACTCGTTCCCAGCCCTCGCCCCCGTCCGCGACCCCCGTCGCCGCCGCGTACCGCCGCCTGCTCCCCGGGGCGGCTTGCACTGCACGCACGCCCCGGCCTATGCTCGTTCTGGAATCGATCCCATGCGGACCACCCGGCGACGACGCCGCGGACCCGCGGGGGATGCCCGCGCGTGACCCCCGGGGGCGCCGCGCCGTCAGGGGTCTGGAGGACGTTGCATGACGACGGATCGCCCGCTCGCGCCCGCGGACCCCGCGGGGGCGGCCGCCGCCCGCCCGGTCCTGGCGCTCGACATCGGCGGGACCAAGCTCGCGGTCGCGGTCGTGACCGCCGACGGCACGGTGCACGGCCTGCGCATCCGCCCCACCCGCCGTGAGGAGGGGCCGCAGGCGGTCGTCGCCCGCCTGTTCGCCCTGGGGCACGAGGCGGTCGCGGAGGCGGGGCTCGGCCCGGTCGGCGCGGTGGGCATCGCGTGCGGGGGGCCGCTGGACGCCCCGTCGGGTCTGCTCCAGTCGCCGCCGCACCTGCCGGGGTGGGACGACATCCCGATCGGCCCGCTGGCGTCGGCGGAGTTCGGCGTGCCCTTCGCCCTGGAGAACGACGCGACGGCGGCGGCCGTGGCGGAGCACCGGTACGGGGCCGGGCGCGGCCTGCGCTCGCTGGTGTACCTGACGGTGTCGACGGGGGTCGGCGGCGGCGTCATCCTCGACGGGCGCCTGCACCGGGGCGCCGCGGGCAACGGCGGCGAGCTCGGGCACATCACCGTGCGCCGTGGCGGGCGCCCGTGCTCGTGCGGCCGGCGCGGGTGCATCGAGGCGTACGCGTCCGGCACCTCCATCGCGGAGCGGGCCCGCGAGGCGCTCGCCGCCCCCGGCGCCCCCGCCTCCGTGCTCGCGGACGGGCCCGCCCCGACCGCCGCCGACGTGAGCGCCGCCGCCGCGGCCGGCGACCCGCTCGCGCTCGCCGTGTGGGACGAGACCACCGACCTGCTCGGCAGCGCCGTGACCGACCTCGTCAACGTGCTGGAGCCCGAGCTGGTCGTGCTCGGCGGGGGCGTGACCCGGTCCGGCGCGCTGCTGCTGGACCCGGTCCGGGACACCGTCGCCCGCGAGGCCATGCCGCCTGCGGCGCGCGCCGCGACCGTCACGCTGGCCGCGCTGGGGGACGTCGTGTGCGTCGTCGGCGCGGGCGCCATCGCCCTCGACGTCCTGCGCCCCGCCGCGCCGGGTGCCGCGCCCACCGCCCCGGAGGCCGCCCGTGTCTGACTGGCTGCACGCCCACCTGTCCGCGCACACCGCCGTCGCCGAGGCGATGTCCGGCCTCGCCGAGGAGATCCGCGCCGCCGGCGAGCTGGTCCGGGACACCTTCGCGGCCGGCGGCACGCTCTACACGTTCGGCAACGGCGGCAGCGCCGCGGACGCGCAGCACCTGACGGGGGAGCTCGTCGGCCACTACAAGCGCGACCGCCGCCCGCTGCCCGCCGTCACCCTGAGCACCGACCCGACGTCGATGACCTGCATCGCGAACGACTACGCGTACGAGGACGTCTTCGCCCGGCAGGTGCAGGCCCTGGCCCGCGCGGGCGACCTGGTCGTGGCCTTCACGACCAGCGGCCGGTCCCCGAACGTCGTCACGGCCCTGGCAGCCGCGCGCGCGAACGGGGCGACGACGCTCCTGCTGGCCGGCGGGGACGGCGGGCCGGCGCGCGCGCACGCGGACCACCTGGTGCTGGTGCCGTCGGCCGCGACCCCCCGGATCCAGGAGATGCACACCTTGGTGCTGCACGTGATCAGCGAGATGGTGGACGCGTGGGCCGCGGACGAGGCGCCGACGGCCTGACCTGCGAGGGGACGGTGACGGTGGACGAGACGGTCCTGCTGCGACCGCACGCGGCGGCGTGGCCCGGCGGCGGGGAGGCCCCGGTGGTGGGCGCCGTGCCGTACGTGGTCGAGGTGGTCCGCCCGGACGGCTCGGTGACGGCCGCGGTGCCGTCGCCCGCGGGCCCCCGGACGGTGACCGGCGACGCGGGCCCGTTCCGCGCCACGGCCACGTGGGCGCCGCCGACCGCGACGGGTCGCACCGAGGTGCGGCTCGACGTCGAGCACCGCGGCGCGGTGCCGGCCGACGCGTGCCTCCGGGTGCGGGCGGTGCTGCCCGCGGCGCCGGAGGCCCCGTGGTGGCTGGTGCCCGGCGCGTTCTACGGCGAGAACCGCCCGGCGGGCTGCGACCGCGTCTTCCCGCGGTTCGAGGTCGGCGCGCACGACCCGGACGGCATGGTGAGCGACCGCTGGGAGCTGCGGGCCGACCGCGCGGCGACCCCGGCGGTGTTCGCGTGGGCCGGCCCGGGCGGCGTGGCCCTGGTCGGCCCGGAGCGCACCCCGCTGGGCATGACGGGCCTGGGGCTGGCGCACGACGCCGGTGCCGGGTCCGTGCACCTGACCTTCCCGTTCCGCGAGGGCCCCGTGTCCTACGACGGCTCGGCGACGCCCGCGCCGGCGGAGACCAGCACGTACCGGTGGGCGCCGGGGGAGCGCGTCGCGCTGCGGTTCGCCGTGTACGCGATGGGCCCGGACCGGCACGCGTACGCCGCGATCCTGCGCGAGGAGCACGAGCGCACCCGTGCGGCGTCGCCGCTGGCGCCGTGGGTCGGCATCGAGGAGGCCGCCGGGCTCGCGGCCGAGGGGCTGCACCGGTGGCACTTCGCCGAGCCGGGCGTGCTGCTCGAGACCGTCGGCTTCGACCGGGAGGTCAGCGGGCGCGACGGCCTGACCGTCGACCGGCAGGCCATGCACGTCGGCTGGGTCAGCGGGATCCCGTGGGCGCACGCCCTGCTCGCGCACGCGCGGCGCCGCGGGAAGGCTCACGCCGCTGCCGACGCGGAACGGGTCGTCGACTTCATCTGCGACACCCTGTCGCCCTCGGGGACGTTCTGGGGCGTCTGGTACGCCGGGCGCGGGTGGTCCTCGTCCTGGTCGCGCACGGAGCACGCGCTGCACTCGCGCACGCTCGCGGAGGCCGCGCTGTTCCTCGGGAGGTCCCTGGCCCTCGGCCCGGACCTGGCCGCCGCGCACCCCCGCTGGGAGACGGCGCTGCGGTCGACCTCGACGCGGTGGTCCGCCGGCAGCGGGCCGACGGCAACCTCGGGTCCGCGCACCACGCGCACACGGGCGAGGTGCTGTCGTGGGACGGCGCCGCCGGGCTCGCGTGGGTGGCGGCGCTCGCGGAGGCCGCGCCGTTCGACCCCGACGGGGCGTACCTCGCGGCGGCGGAGCGGGCCGGGGAGTACTACGCGCAGTTCGTCGACCGGGAGTTCCTGCACGGCGCCCCGGAGGACGTGGACCTCGCGCCGACCTCGGAGGACGGCTACGTCGCGGTGATGTCCTACGTCGCGCTGCACCGCCGCACCGGGGACGCGCGCTGGCTGGACCTCGCGCGCCGGTCGGCCGACTGGATGCTGACGTTCCGGTACTCGTACAACACCCGGTTCGCGCCGGGCACGCTGCTCGCCGCCTACGGGTTCGCCACCCGCGGCGCCGACAACGCCTCGCCGTCGAACCAGCACCTGCACGCCTACGGCCTGGTGTGCACGGCGGAGCTCGCGGAGCTGTCCGCCGCCACGGGCGACCCGTACTACGCGGAGCGCGCGGCCGAGACGCTGGCGTGCTTCCGGCAGTTCATCGCCCGGTTCGACGGGGACTTCAACGCCTACCGGGGGATGGCGTCCGAGCGGTACTACCAGACCGCGTGCTTCCAGCCGAAGGGCATGCTCCTGACGCTGTCGCACGCGTGGACGGTCGGCGTGCTGCTGCTGGGCTGCGAGCAGGCCCTGGCGTGGCCGAGCCTGCAGGCCGAGCCGCTCTGACCGCCCGGGCGCGCGCGAGGGGGCCGGGTCGTCGTGGCGACCCGGCCCCCTCGTCGTGCGGCGGTGCCGCGGGCGTCAGCCCTTGCGGCCCTGCGTGGCCACGCCCTCGATGAAGTACCGCTGGCCGAAGGCGAACAGCGCCAGCATCGGCAGCGTGACGAGCAGCGCCGCCACCATGACGAACTGGTAGTCGCCCTGCCCGCCGGCCGTCGGCGAGTACCGGGTCATCGCGTACGCGATGCCGAGCGGCGCGGTGAACTCCTCCGGGCTGCCGGCGTTCAGGTAGATCAGCGCCGCCTGCAGGTTGTTCCACGACGCCTGGAACTCGAACAGCAGCACGATGATGAACGACGGCAGCGACAGCGGGAACACGATCCGCCAGTACGTCCGCCACTGGTTCGCCCCGTCGATCCGCGCGGCCTCGAACAGCTCGCGCGGCAGGCCCAGGTAGAACTGCCGCTGCAGGAAGATGTAGAACGCCGACCCGAACAGGTTCGCCCCGAACAGCGGCACCCAGGTGCCGAGGAACCCGAGCTCCTTCCAGATCAGGTAGATCGGGATCATCGTCACCGCGCCGGGCAGCATCATCGTCGCCAGCACGAGCCCGAACAGGAACCCGCGTCCCGGGAACCGGAAGTGCGCGAAGCCCCACGCCACCAGCGAGGACGACACCGCGACGGTGACCGCGGCGAGCAGCGCGATGCCGATCGAGTTGATCATCCAGTTCCCGAGCGGCAGCTCGTCCCACACCTGGACGTAGTTGCTCCAGTGGAACTCGCTCGGCCACAGGGAGTTGTCGAACACCTGGCCGCGGCCCTTGAGGCTCGCGGCGAGCAGCCAGGCGAACGGGTAGAGGAACACGACGCACATCACGACGAGCAGCGCGATGACCACGCCGCGGCGGATGCGCCGGCCGGTGCGGCCGCCGCCCACCGCGCTCGGCGGCGGCTGGTTCGGGTCGATCGGGCGGTCGCCCTGCCCGGTGACGTCCTCCGGCAGGCCCGGGACCTGGCGGACGGGCGTTCCGGCGGTGCCGGTGGTGGCCATCAGTCCCTGCCCCCCTCGTAGTAGACGAACTTGTTGCCGAACTTCATCTGGATGGCCGTGATCGCCATGATGATGAGGAACAGCAGCCACGCCATCGCCGCGGCGAACCCGAAGTTGAACTGCCGGAACGCCTGCTGGAACAGGTAGATCGCGTAGAACAGCGACGCCTCGGGCGACGCGTTCGACTGGTC
>JAEWGQ010000017.1 GCA_023388235.1 Actinomycetes bacterium
TCCGCGGACCGGGGGCGGCGGCGGGGATCGGTCGGCACGGTGCCCGCGCCGGCGACCGACGCGAGGAACGCGGCCTCCTGGGCGCCCATCCCCGCCGGGGCCTCCCCCGCCGGCGCCTGACCGCGTGCCCCGGCCGCGCCCGGCGGCTCCGCGAACAGGGCGTGCAGGAAGTTCTGGTGCGCGGCGTTCTCCTCGAGCCGGCGCACCAGGTACGAGATCGCGACGTCGAAGTCCTGCCGCGCGACGACCGGCGTGTACAGCAGCACCTGACCGACGTCGCGCTGCACCGCGCGGGCCTGGGCGGGCGCCATGCCCTGCAGCATCTCGACGTCGAGCGCCTCGGTGACGCCCCGGTGCTGGGCCAGCAGGTGCGCGTAGGCGACGTGGAACAGGTTGTGGCTCGCGACGCCGACGCGCAGCGCGGCGGTGGCCGCCGGGTCGAGGGCGGCGCGCACCAGGCGGACGTAGTGCGCGTCGACGTCGGGCTTGCCGGCGTACGGCGCCTGCTCCCAGCCGTGCAGCTCGGCCTCGACCTGCTCCATCGCGAGGTTCGCGCCCTTGACCAGCCGGACCTTGAGCCGTGCCCCGCCGTCGGCGACGCGCCGCCGGGCGATCGCGGTGAGCTCCTCCAGCGCGGCGGACGCGTCCGGCAGGTACGCCTGCAGGACGATCCCGGCCTCGTGGTCGCGCAGGCCGGGGTCGGCGACGAGCTCGGCGAACACCCGGACCGTGAGGGCGAGGTCGCGGTACTCCTCCATGTCGAGGTTGAGGAACGTGCCGTGCGCGGCGGCCGCGCGGTACAGCGGCCGGAGCCGGTCGACGACGCGGCGCACGCTGCCGTCGGTGTCCCAGGTGGACAGCTGGCTGGCGACGGCGGACACCTTGACCGAGACGTAGTCGACGTCGGGGCGGGCGACCAGCTCGGTGACGCGGCGCAGCCGGCGGTCGGCCTCGTCCTCGCCGAGCACGGCCTCGCCGAGCAGGTTGAGGTTGAGGCGGAACCCGTCGCGCCGCGCGCGGGCGAGGTGCGGGCCGAGGCCGGGGCCGGCGTCGGCGACGAGGTGCCCGACGAGCTGGCGCAGCCGCACCCGGGCGGCGGGGACGACGACCCCGGGCAGCAGCGGGGCGAGGCGGGCGCCGACGCCGAGCAGCACGCGGTCCGCGGGGCCGAGGAAGCCGCGGGCGTCGCCGGCGCGGTGGCCCAGGTCGGCGAGCTCGGCGGCGGCGACCCGCACGTCGTGCGGGCGGGCGACCCGGTCGACGAACCGCACGGCGAGCTCCAGCCCCGCGGGGTCCCCGACGAGGGCGGCGAGCCGGCCGGTGGCGCGGCGCTCGGCCGGCGTCTCGTCCCCCGCGGTGGCGGCGAGCCAGCGGTGCGCGAGCGCCACGGCGGCGCCGGTCAGGTCGTCCGCGGGCGCGTCGCCGGGGAGGGCGGCCCCGGCGGCCGCGTCGTGGGTGGTCGTCATCCCGAGATCGTCCCCGATCGCTCCGCAGCCGTCTTGCACCGATCGCCCGGGCCGGGGCGCCGGATCCGTGACACGTGGCGGTGCCGCGCAGGACCTACGCTGCCCCCGACATGGAACGCCGTCCACCGCTGCCGCCCCACGCCGAGGCCCGGGCCCTGCTGCGCGCCCTGACGCCCGCGCTGCTGCGGCTGTGCGACGACCTGACGGGCACGATGTTCTGCGCGAAGGACCGCACCGGCCGCTACGTGGTCGTGAACGAGGCGTTCGTGCGGCGGACCTGCGAGCGCTCGCGCCGGGCGGTGGTCGGGCGCACCGCCGCGGAGCTGTTCGAGCCGCACCTCGCCGCGCGCTACGACGCGCAGGACCGCGAGGTGCTGGACGGCGGCCGGCCGCTGCACCGCGAGCTGGAGCTGATCCGGCGGCCGGGCGGGGCCCCGGGCTGGTACCTGACCTCCAAGGAGCCGGTCCGCGACGACGCCGGCCAGGTGGTCGGCCTGGTCAGCGTCTCGCAGGCGCTGCGCGCCCAGGACGCCGACGAGGCCACGGTCGCCGCGCTGTCCCGTGCGGCCGCGGTCGTGCAGTCCCGCCTGGCCGACCCGCCGTCGGTCGCGGAGCTCGCCGCCGCCGCGGGCTGCTCGACGTCGACGCTGGACCGCCGCACGCGCCGCGTGTACGCGCTGTCGCCGCAGCAGTACGTGCTGCGGGCGCGGGTGGACCGGGCGGCGGCGCTCCTCGGGGGGACGGACCTGCCGCTGGCGGAGGTGGCGGCGGCGACGGGGTTCTACGACCAGGCGTCGTTCACCCGGACGTTCGGGCGGCTGACCGGCGAGACCCCGGCGCAGTTCCGCCGTGCGGCCGGACCGGCGGCCCCGCCACCGGCGCCGCCCTGGCCGGGTGAGCCCGACCCTGCACCGCGCGAGCCCGCCGCCCCCGAGCCCGCCCGGCCCGACCCCGCCGTGCCCGACGCGTCCGGCTGCGCGACGATGGGGCGATGACCACCATCCCCACCATCACCCTGCCCGGCGGCGAGATGCCGCTCCTCGGTCTCGGCACGTGGCAGTCCGAGGGCTCCGACGCCGAGCGGGCCGTCATCACCGCGCTCGAGCTCGGGTACACCCACGTCGACACCGCGACGGGCTACGGCAACCAGGCCGAGGTCGGCCGTGCGCTGGCGGCCGTCGACGTCGACCGCGACGACGTGTTCGTCACCACCAAGCTGCCGCCGGACCACGCGGGCCGCGAGCGGCAGACGCTCATGGAGTCGCTCGCCGAGCTCGGCACCGACCACCTGGACCTGTGGCTGGTGCACTGGCCGCCGAACAAGCAGGCCACGCCGGCCACCTGGGAGCAGTTCATCGCGGCGCGGGACGAGGGCCTGGTCCGCTCGATCGGGGTGTCGAACTACTCGATCGCCCAGATCGACGAGCTGATCGCCGCGACGGGCGAGGCGCCCGCCGTGAACCAGATCCCGTGGAGCCCGGGCGACTACGACGCCGACCTCGTCGCGGAGCACGAGAAGCGCGGCGTGCGGATCGAGGGCTACAGCCCGTTCAAGCGGACGGACCTCGACGACCCGGTGCTCACGGCCATCGCCGAGGAGCACGGCGTGAGCACGCGGCAGGTGGTGCTGCGCTGGCACCTGGACCACGGCATCGTCGTGATCCCGAAGTCGACGCACCGGGAGCGGATCGCGCAGAACCTGGACGTCGTGTCGTTCTCGCTGTCGCCGGACGAGGTGGCGCGGATCGACGGCCTCGGCCGCCGCTGACCGGCGCACCCGCCGCGACCCGCCCGGGCCCGCCGCACACCCCCGTCGGGCGGTGCGCGGCGGGCCCGTGTGGCACAGTGTCCGGGACCCGGCGGTCCTCCGCGGGGGCGGCGACGAGGCCGCGCCCGGGCCGCCGGACGCTGGAGGCCCCTGGCATGACCGCAACCGTGTCCGGGTCGGACGCGTCGCCCACCCCCGCGACGCCGCCCGCCCGCACGTCTCCCCTGACCACCGCCCTCGCCCAGCTGGGTTCCGCCGTGGAGCTGCTCGGCTACGACGAGGGCGTGCACCGGATGCTCGCGACCCCGCGCCGCGAGCTGCACGTCGCGGTGCCGCTGCGCCGCGACGACGGCGGCATCGAGCTGCTGTCCGGCTACCGGGTGCAGCACAACATCTCCCGCGGCCCCGGCAAGGGCGGCCTGCGGTACGCGCCGGGCGTGGACATCGAGGAGGTCCGCGCCCTGGCGATGTGGATGACGTGGAAGTGCGCCGTCGTCGAGCTGCCGTACGGCGGCGCGAAGGGCGGGGTGGCGATCGACCCCCGCGGCTACTCCCCCGCCGAGCTCGAGCGCGTGACCCGGCGCTACACCTCGGAGATCATGCCGATCATCGGCCCGGAGCGGGACATCATGGCCCCGGACGTCGGGACCACGGAGCAGACGATGTCCTGGGTGATGGACACGTACTCCGTGAACGCCGGGTACACGATCCCGGCGGTCGTGACCGGCAAGCCGCTCGCCGTGGGCGGGTCCCTGGGCCGGGCGACGGCGACCTCGCGCGGGGTCGTGCACGTGACGGCGGCCGCGCTCGCCGACGCCGGCGCGGACCTGTCCGAGGTCACCGCGGCGGTGCAGGGCTTCGGGAAGGTCGGCTCGCACGCGGCGCGGTTCCTCGCCGAGGGCGGCGCGCGCGTGGTGGCCGTGAGCGACCAGTACGGCGCGGTGCACGCGCCCGACGGCCTGGACGTCGCCGCCCTCACCGCGCACGTCGCGAGCACCGGCTCGGTCGTGGGCTTCGCGGGCGCGGACCCGATCGGCAACGCCGAGCTGCTGGGCCTGGACGTCGACGTGCTGATCCCCGCGGCGGTCGAGGACGTGCTGGACGAGGAGACCGCTCGCACCGTGAAGGCCCGCTGGGTGGTGGAGGGCGCGAACGGCCCGACCACCAGCGGCGGCGACCGCGTGCTCGCCGAGCGCGGGATCACGGTGGTGCCGGACATCCTGGCGAACGCCGGCGGCGTCGTCGTGTCCTACTTCGAGTGGGTGCAGGCGCAGCAGGCGTACTGGTGGACGGAGCGGGAGATCGAGGACCGCCTGGAGCAGCGGATGCGCGCCTCCTACGCGGCGGTCGCGCAGCGGGCGCGGGCGGACGGCATCTCGCTGCGGGACGCGGCCCTGGTGATCGGGGTGCGCCGGGTGGCGGAGGCGCACCAGCTGCGCGGCCTGTACCCGTGACGGGCGCCCGGCGGCGGGAAGCACGGGCCCGCCGCCGGTGTTGCCCCGTGGTGTGAGCACCCCGCTGTCCGTCCTGGACCTGTCCCCCGTCGGCACCGGCCGCACGTCCGCCGACGCCCTCGCCGACACCACCGCCCTGGCGCGCGCCGCCGACCGGCTCGGCTACCACCGGTTCTGGGTGGCCGAGCACCACGCCATGCCGGCGGTCGCGTCGACCTCGCCGGCGGTGCTGCTCGCGCACCTCGCCGCGGTGACGGAGCGCATCCGGCTCGGCTCGGGCGGCGTGATGCTGCCGAACCACCCCGCGCTGGTGGTGGCGGAGCAGTTCGCGATGCTGGAGGCGCTGCACCCCGGCCGGATCGACCTGGGCATCGGGCGCGCGCCCGGCGCCGACCCGGCGACCGCCGCGGCGCTGCGGCGCACCGTCGAGGGCCTGGGCGCCGAGGACTTCCCCGCCGAGCTGCTCGACGTGCTGTCCCTGCTCGGCCAGCTCCCCGCGGGGCGCGCCGCGAGCGCCACGGCCGCGCGCCTGTCCGCGACCCCGGCGGCGACCGGCACGCCGCAGGTCTGGCTGCTGGGCTCGTCGACCTTCAGCGCGCAGCTCGCCGGTGAGCTGGGCCTGCCGTTCTCGTACGCGCACCACTTCAACACGGGGATCACCACGGCGGCCGCGGACGTGTACCGGTCGGCGTTCCGCCCGTCCGCGGTGCTCGACGCGCCGCACCTCATGGTGTCCGCGTCCGTGATCGTGGCGGAGTCCGAGGAGCGCGCGGCGTGGCTCGCCGGCCCGAGCAAGGTCATGGCGCTGCGGCTGCGCAGCCGCGGGGCGCTGGCCCCCGTGGAGACGCCCGAGGACGCCGCCGCGATGCTGGACGCGCTCGACCCGGAGCAGGCGCGGGACTTCTTCGACCGCGTGCCCGGCACCCAGCTCGCGACGACCGCGGACCGGGCGGTCCCGGCGCTGCGCGAGCTGGTGGACCGGACCGGCGCCGACGAGCTGGTGGTCACGTCCACCACGCACGCCGTCGAGGACCGCGTGGCCACGCTGGAGGCGCTCGCCGCCGCCTGGTGACACGCCCGGCGCCCGGCGGCGCGCCCACCCTCCGGTTCCCCGCCCCGCCGTCCGGTGCCCCGCCCACCCTCCGGTTCCCCGCCCCGCCGTCCGGTGCCCCGCCCGCCGTCCGCTGCCGCGCCCGTTGCCGGGTGCGATGATCGGGGCGTGGACGAGGTCGTCGGGCGCACGTGGCAGTTCGTCGAGGTGGCCGGCGTGCCGGTCGGGGACGCCGGGCGGGCGCGGCCGTCCCTGACGTTCGCCGGCGACGGCCAGGTCTACGGGACGGGCGGCGTGAACCGGCTGCGCGGCACGTGGTCCCACGCGGACGGCACGCTGACGTTCGGCCCGGTGGCGACGACCCTCATGGCCGGCACCCCGGAGCACATGGCGCGCGAGCGCGCGGTGCTGGACCTGCTCGGGGAGCCGCTGACGGTCGCGGTGGCCGGCGGCGCGCTGCTGCTCACCGACGGCGCGGGGCGGGTCAGCCGCCTGCTGCCCGCCCCGCCCGGGGAGTCCGAGGTCTGACTCAGTCCCGCGGCTGCCGCTCCGCCCACGCGGCGAGCTCGACGCGCGGGCCGGTGTAGAACGGCACCTCCTCGCGCACGTGCCGGCGGGCGCCGGTGGCGCGCAGGTCGCGCATGAGGTCCACGATGCGGTGCAGCTCGTCGGCCTCGAAGCCGAGGATCCACTCGTAGTCGCCGAGCGCGAACGACGACAGCGTGTTGGCGCGGACGTCGGCGTAGTCGCGGGCGGCGTGGCCGTGCTCGCGCAGCAGCTCCCGGCGCTCGTCGTCGGCCAGCAGGTACCACTCGTACGACCGCACGAACGGGTACACGCACAGGTACGCCCGCGGCTCCTCGCCGGCGAGGAACGCCGGCACGTGCCCGCGGTTGAACTCGGCCGGCCGGTGCATGGCGGCCACGGACCACACGGGCAGCAGGTGCGCGCCGAGGTCGCTGGCCCGCAGGCGGTGGAACGCCTCCTGCACGGCCTCGATGGTCGGGGCGTACCACCACACCATGAGGTCGGCGTCGGCGCGCAGGCCGGCCACGTCGTACCAGCCGCGCACCACGAGGCCCTCGGGGGCGTCCGGGCCGGTCAGCGCGTCGAGCGCCGCGTCGACCATGCGCCGGCGCTCGTCCGCGTCCGCGGGCAGCGCGGAGGCCGTCTCGAAGACCGCGTACATGGCGTACCGGATCGCGCCGTTGATCTCGTCCGCGGTCTGCGGGCTGTGGCCGCCGGCGGGGGCGGTCGTGCTGCTCATCGCGCTGCTGCTCCTTCGCTGCTGGTGTGGTCCTGCGGGTCGGACCCGGCGACCGCCGGGATGCCGGTGTCGACGCCCGCGCGCTGGAAGCAGCAGCCGGCGGCGCACCGGTCGGGCCAGGCGCCGAGCGCCCCGACCGTCGTGCGGGCGGGGTCCTCGCCCCGCTCGGCCGCGGCGCGCTCGACCATGAGGTCGACCAGGCCCGCGACGAACGGGGCGCGGGTGGAGGCCGAGCCGGCCCGGACGGCCGTGATGCCGAGGTCGGCGGCGGTCGCCATCGCCTCGGTGTCGAGGTCGTAGGCGACCTCCATGTGGTCCGAGACGAAGCCGATGGGCGACATCACCACGGAGGTGACGCCGGCGGCGGCCCGCTCGGCGAGCACGTCGTTGACGTCGGGCTCGAGCCACGGCTGCGACGGCGGGCCGGAGCGGGAGCAGAACGCGAGGCTCCACGACGGGGCGACCCCGAGGTCCGCGGCCGCGAGCGCGGCGACCTGCGTGCAGGCGTCCTCGTGCTGGGCGACGTAGCCGGGGCGCACCGCCGCCGAGCCGGCCTCCATGGCGAGCGGGATCGAGTGCGTGACGAACAGCAGCGGGGCGTCGGCGACGACGTCGGCGACCGGGCGGCCGGTGCGGCTCGCGAGGTCGGTGAACGCCTCGACCACCGCGTCGGCGTTGGCCCGCACGAAGCCGGGGTGGTTGAAGTAGTGCCGCAGCTTGTCGACCCGCACGCCCGCGGCGGCCTCCGGGTCCGCCGGGGTCGCGGCCTCGCCCGCCACGCCCGCGAGCGCCGCGGCGACGTGCTCGCGGTACTGCCGGCAGCCGGAGTACGACCCGTACGCGGAGGTGACGACGGCGAGCACCCGCCCGGCGCCGCGCTCGCGCAGGTCGGCCAGGGCGCCCTCGGTGTACGGCTCCCAGTTCCGGTTGCCCCACGCGAGCGGCGTGCCGATGCCGCGGGCGTCGAGCTCGGCGCGCAGGGCCGCGAGCAGCGCGCGGTTCTGGTCGTTGATGGGGCTGCGCCCGCCGAACAGCGCGTAGTGCTGGCTGACCTCGACGAGCCGCTCCTCGGGGATGCCCTTGCCGCGCGTGACGTTCCGCATGAAGGGCAGGACGTCCTCGGGCTTCTCGGGGCCGCCGAACGAGAGCAGGATCACCGCGTCGTACGGGGCGAGCGACGACGCCGTCAGGGTGGGGGCAGACACCGCTCCATCATCCCACCGCCGCCGGAGCGGGCCCGGGCGGGCGGGCGCCCCGCCGGCGTGACGTTGTCACGACGGCCCGTCAGATCGCCGCCCGCGCGGTCAGCCCTTCACGGCACCGCCGAGCCCCGCCCCCCGCAGGAACAGCCGCTGGAACACGAGGAACAGCAGCACCGGGATCAGCGTCGAGATCGCCAGCGCCGCCATGAGCACCCCGAGGTCGGTGGTCGCCTGCAGGGAGGGCAGCCGGACGGACAGCGGCTGGATGGCGGGGTCCCGCAGCACCAGCAGCGGCCACAGGAAGTCCTTCCAGGACGCGATGACGGCGAACACCGACACCACCCCGAGGATGGGCCGGCTCATCGGCAGCACCACGGACCAGAACAGCCGGAACGGGCCGGCGCCGTCCACGCGCGCCGCCTCGAACACCTCGCGCGGCAGGCTGTCGAAGAACCGCTGCACCAGCAGGACGTTGAACGCGCTCGCCCCGGCCGGCAGCCACACCGCCCAGTACGAGTTCATCAGCGACCGGCCGAGCACCGGCGGGTCCAGGATCACCAGGTAGAGCGGCACGAGCAGCACGACCGCCGGCACGAACAGCGTCGCCAGGACCGCGCCCTGGACCAGCCGGGCGTACCGGGGGCGCAGCACGGACAGCAGGTAGCCGCCGGTGGTCGCCACGAGGATCTGGCTGGCCCACGCCCCGGCCGCCAGCACCACCGTGTTGAGGAAGTACCGGCTGACCTGCACGTCGTTCCACGCGGCCGACAGGTTGCCCCACGCGATCCCGTGCGGGAACACGTCGAGCGGGGTGCGCAGGATGTCCTGCGTCGGCGTGACCGCGAACTTCGCCAGCAGCACCAGGGGGCCGAGGCCGCACAGCACCAGCAGGGCGAGCAGCACGCCGTGCGACAGCCGCATCGACCGGCGCACCAGCGGGCGGCGCCAGTCCGACGTGGACAGCGCGCCGCGCTCCTCCTCCTCGGCGGCCCGCCGGCGCCGGCGGGCCGGGCGGGCGTCGGGCGCGGGGCTCGCGGGCGGCGCCGGCAGCGCGGCGGCCGGGCGGGTGGTCGACGTCGTCATGACTGGCTCCAGGCGCGGGTGAGGCGGAAGTACACGACCGAGAGCACCGCGAGCACCACGGCGAGCATCAGGCTCAGGGCCGTCGCGGCGCCGTAGTCACCGCCCAGGCTCTGCCCGAACGCGTACCGGTAGACCAGCAGCAGCACCGTGATCGTCGCGTTCGCCGGGCCGCCGTCCGTGAACAGGTACGGCTCGAGGAACACCTGGGCGGTCCCGATGATCTGCAGGATGAAGGTGATGAACAACACGCCGCGCAGCTGCGGCATGGTCACGTGCCAGACCTTGCGCCACACGGACGCCCCGTCGACCTCCGCGGCGTCGTACAGCTCGCCCGGCACCGACGTCAGCGCCGCCAGGTAGATGATGATCGTGCCGCCGGCGCCGGCCCACGTGGCCTCGAGCACGAGCGACGGCATCGCCCAGCCCGCGTCCTGCAGCCACGGCACCGGCCCGAGCCCCACCCAGCCGAGCATCGTGTTGAACACGCCCTCCGGGCGCGCGTCGAAGAAGAACTTCCACAGCAGGACGGCGACCACGGGCGGCACCACCACCGGCAGGTACGCCAGGGCGCTGAACAGGCCCTTGACCCGGCGGACCTCGCTCATCAGCACCGCCGCGACCAGCGGCACCGGGTAGCCGAACAGCAGCGCCAGCACCGCGAACCACAGGGTGTTGCGCACCGCGGTCCCCAGCAGCGGGTCGCCCAGCACGGTCCGGAAGTTGTCCAGGCCGACCCAGGCGGTCGTCACCAGGTTGGTCTCCTGCAGGCTCATCACGACGGCGCGGCCGATCGGCAGCCAGGAGAACAGCCCGAAGACCACCAGGAGCGGCAGCGCGAAGACGAGCGTGCTCAGCCCGCCGCGGCGGACCCAGGTGACCGGGGTCCGCCGCGGACGGCCTGCACGAGCGTCGTGGGGCAGGGTCGCCACGTCAGCCCGCGTTCTTGTCGAGGATCGCCTGCACGTTCGCGTCCGCCTGCTCCAGCAGCGCGTCGATGTCGGCGTCCTCGTCGGTGAGCACCGCCTGCACCACCGTGTCGAGCGCGCCGTACAGCTCCTGCGTCGAGCCCGACGGCTCCGGGATCAGCGGCTGGTCGAAGATCACGTCGGTGAAGCCCGTCATCTGGTCCAGCGGGACGTTGACGAGGTCGGCGATCCACTCCTGGGACTGGGCGTACTGCTCCTGGCTGAAGATCGGCAGCACCGGCGTCCCCACCGGCTGGTCCGAGGCGACGAGGGTCTCGGCGTCCTTGACCGCGGCGTCCTGGTCGGTGAGCTTGCGCAGGTAGTAGAAGTCGATCCACTTCACCGCGGCGGCCTTCTGGGCCTCGTCCGCCGAGGTGCTGACCGCCGCGAGCGTCCCGCCGCCGAGCACGCCCGCGCCGTCGCCCTCGAGCGGCACCGCCGTCAGGCCGTAGTCGTCCGGGTTGATCGCGTTGGTCTGCACCAGCGAGGTGTAGACGTCGGACCCGGACGTGAACATGCCGACCTGGCCCGCCGCGAACGCCTGGTTGATCGACGACCAGTCGAGCAGGAAGTTCGCGCCCATGGAGTTGTCCTCCCAGCGCAGGTCGTGCAGGTACTCCAGGGCGGCCTTGGTGCCGTCGTTGTCGAGCGTCGCCGTGTACGTGCCGTCGTCGCCGGTCTCCTGCACCCGGCCGCCGCGGGCGTACGTCGCGACCGTCAGCTGCCAGCCGCCGGTGTTGTTCTGCGTCATCGTCGCGTAGCCGGCCTGCCCGGTGGCGTCGGCGATGGCCTTCGCGTCCGAGCGCACCTCGTCCCACGTGGTCGGCGGGTCGTCGGGGTCGAGCCCGGCCTGCGCGAACAGGGCGCGGTTGTAGTGCAGGCCGATGCCGTACACCGACTTCGCCGGGATCGCGTAGACCTTGCCGTCCGCGCCCGTGCCGGCCTCCAGCACGTTCGGGTTGAAGTCGTCCGCGTACGGCAGCTCGCGGAACTGCGCGTCGATGTCGGCGAGCTGGCCGTTCTCGATCAGCGTCTTGCCGTCGGTGAACGGGATCTCGAAGACGTCCGGCAGCGTGCCGCCCGCGAGCTGGGCGGCGAACGTCGTCGCCTTCCACTCGTACTCCTCGGGCTGCACGTCGATGTCCGGGTTCGCCGCCTCGAACTGCGCGACCTGCTCGTCGAACGCGTCGAACGCCTCCTGCTCCGAGCCGGGCAGCAGCGAGACCACGCGCAGGACGGTCTTCCCGCCGGACGCGTCGTCGCCGCCCTCGTCGGAGCCGCTGCTGCACGCGGCCAGCAGGGTGAAGGACAGCGCCCCGGTCAGGGCGATCGCCGTCGTGCGTGAGGACCTCATCGTCACTCCTCGTGTCGGTGGTGCGGGGTGGGTGGGTGGTGCGGGTGGTCGTGCCCGGGGGTGCCGGGGTGGTGGGTCGTGGCGTGGTGCGGGTCGGCCGCGGGTGCGGGTGGCGCGGGTGCGGGTGGCGCGGGTGCGGGTGCGGGTCAGGACGCGGCGCGCAGCCACGCGGCCTCGTCGGGGTCGAGGCGCTCGCCGTCCGTGGTGGCGCTCGCCAGCAGCACGCCGGCGTGCGGCGGCAGGGCGACGGCGCGGTCGGTGAGGTTGACGACGCACAGCACGTCGTCGCGGGCGAAGGCGAGCACGCCCGGCGGCGCGTCCAGCCACCGCAGGTCGCCGTCCCCGAGCCCGGGCTCGGCGCGGCGCAGCGCGAGGACCGACCGGTACAGCGCGAGCATCGAGCCGGGGTCGGCCTGCTGCGCCTCGACCGTCCGCGCCGCCCAGTCCAGCGGCTGCGGCAGCCACGGCTGGCCGGTGCCCGGGCCGAAGCCGAAGGGCGGGCGGTCACCCGACCACGGCAGCGGGACCCGGCAGCCGTCGCGGCCCGGGTCGATCCCGCCCGAGCGCTCGTGCATCGGGTCCTGCACGGCCTCCGGCGGCAGGTCCTCGACCTCGGGCAGCCCGAGCTCGTCGCCCTGGTACAGGTAGAGCGACCCCGGCAGCGCCGCGGTGAGCAGCGCGGCCGCCCGGGCACGCCGGGTGCCCAGCGCGAGGTCCGTCGGGATCCCCGCACGCTTGCTCGCGAACGCGAACCCGGAGTCGGCGCGGCCGTACCGGGTCACGGGCCGGGTCACGTCGTGGTTCGACAGCACCCAGGTCGCCGGCGCCCCGACCTCCCGGTGCGCGGCGAGCGTCCGGTCGATCGAGGACCGCAGCGCGCCGGCGTCCCACGGCTGGGTCATGAAGTCGAAGTTGAACGCCGTGTGCATCTCGTCCGGGCGCAGGTACGCGGCGAACCGCGCGGTGTCCTCCAGCCACACCTCGCCGACGAGCACCCGGGTGCCCGCGTACGAGTCCGCGACCTTGCGCCACGCGCGGTAGACGTCGTGCAGCTCGTCGCGGTCGACGTGCGGGTGGGCGCCCGGCGCCGTCGCGGCGCCCGGCTCCGGCAGCTCCGGCAGCGCCGGGTCCTTGACCAGCAACGCCGCCGAGTCGATGCGGATCCCGGCCACGCCCCGGTCGAACCAGAACCGCAGCACGTCCTCGTGCTCGGCCCAGACGTCCGGGTGCGTCCAGTTGAGGTCGGGCTGCTCCGGGGTGAACAGGTGCAGGTACCACTCGCCGGGCGTGCCGTCGGGGTCGGTCGTCCGCGTCCACGTGGAGCCGCCGAAGCTCGACACCCAGTGCGTCGGGATGCCCGACCCGTCCGGTCCCGTGCCCGGGTGGAACCAGAACCGGGACCGCTCCGGCGACCCCGGCCCGGCGGCGAGCGCCGCCCGGAACCACGGGTGCCGGTCCGAGACGTGGTTCGGCACCACGTCCACGACGGTCCGGATGCCGAGCGCGAGCGCCTCGGCGATCAGCGCCTCGGCCTCCGCGAGCGTCCCGAACGCGGGGTCGATGGCCCGGTAGTCGGCCACGTCGTAGCCGCCGTCCGCCAGCGGCGAGGCGTACCAGGGCGTGAACCACAGCGCGTCCACGCCGAGGTCGCGCAGGTACGGCAGCCGGCTGCGGACGCCCGCGAGGTCGCCGGTCCCGTCGCCGTCGCCGTCGGCGAACGAGCGCGGGTAGACCTCGTAGATCACCGCGTCCCGCCACCAGGTGGGGTCGTCGGCCGGGGGCTGCACCACGTCGTGCCTCGTTCTCGCGCGCTGCGGGTGCGGCCCGCGGCAGTCCGTCGCCCCGTCCTCGGTGACCGGGCACCACGGACACTAAATCCCACGACGGCTTGCGCGCAAGAACTCGACAGCAGCATTATCGAAACGCGACCCGAGACCGGTTCGCCGCGCCTGGCCCCGGCCGGCGCCCGCCGGACCCGCCCTCTCCGTAGTCGCGGGTCGCGCACGACCCGCGGGCAGGGCGGGCGGCACGGCCGGCACGGGTCCGGGC
>JAEWGQ010000029.1 GCA_023388235.1 Actinomycetes bacterium
ACCGTGCCCCGGCCGGGCCCCCGGAGCGGCGCCCGGCGCGCCCGGCTGCGCCCCACGCCGCTCGGGTGGGCCGTCCTCGGCGTCGCGGCCGCCCTGGTGGTCGTCCTGGTCGTGGGCGTCGTGCGCCTCGTGTCCGGCCCGGGCGTCGCCGCGCCGGCGTGCGAGCCCGACGCCACCATGTCGCTGAACTGCTGGCCGGCCATCACCGACAACGAGGACCCGCGGCTCGAGCCGTCGCCGTGGATCACCGGCCGGGTGCTCGGCGGCGACGTCCGCACCGTCCTGGACCACGTCGCGCAGCGGTTCGACGCCGAGGTCGAGCCGGTCGACGTCGCGAGCTCCTGGGGCTGGGCCTACCGGCCGGTCCGCGGCGAGGACGACGCGCTGTCGAACCACGCCTCGGGCACCTCGATCGACCTCAACGCCACGGAGCACCCGCTCGGGTCCTCCGGGACGTTCTCCGACGACCAGGTCGCGGCGATCCACGCGATCCTGGCGGAGGTGTCCCCCGTCGTCGCGTGGGGCGGCGACTTCGACGGCCGCCGGGACGAGATGCACTTCGAGATCGTCGGCGACTCCGCCGCCGTCGCCGAGGTCGCCGCCCGCCTGCGCGGCGACGCGGGCTGACCCGCGCGCCGCCGGACGTCCGGCCGCCCCGGCGCCCCGTCAGCCGCGCTCGCGCCGGTCCTCCTCGTCCCACGCCTCCGTGCGGGCGCGCGCCTTCTCCAGGGCGTGCTGCGCGGCCTCGCGCGTCGGGTACGGGCCCATGACGTCCGTCCACGTGGACTGGCGGCCCTGCTCCACCTCGCCGGTCCGGGTGTTGTAGTAGAACTCGTCGGCCACGACGCCTCCCGTGTCTCCCGGGCCGCCGGCCTGCGAGGGCGGCCTCCCTTCGTAGACTGCCAGGTATGACGTCCGTCCACGCGCCGAGGTCGGCGCTCGTCCCGGGGAGGGTCGGCCCGCGCCGCCCCGTCCCCGCCTCCATCCCCCGCCCCGAGTACGTGGACCGTCCCGGGCCCGCGGCGTACACGGGCAGCGACGTCGTCGCGCCGGACGTCGTCGAGCGCATCCGGGTCGCCGCGCGCATCGCCGCGCAGGCCCTCGAGGAGGTCGGCCGGCACGTCGCACCGGGCGTCACCACCGACGAGCTCGACCGCATCGGGCACGAGTTCCTGCTCGACCACCACGCGTACCCGTCGACGCTCGGCTACCGCGGGTTCCCCAAGTCGCTGTGCACGTCGGTCAACGAGGTCGTCTGCCACGGCATCCCGGACTCCACCGTCCTGGAGGACGGCGACATCGTGAACGTCGACATCACCGCCTTCACCGGCGGGGTGCACGGCGACAACAACGCGACGTTCCTGGTCGGCGACGTGGACGAGGAGTCGCGGCTGCTGGTCGAGCGCACGCAGGAGGCGCTGGCCCGCGCGATCAAGGCCGTCCGCCCGGGCCGCGAGGTCAACGTCATCGGCCGGGTGATCGAGAAGTACGCCGCCCGGTTCGGGTACGGCGTGGTGCGCGACTACACCGGGCACGGCGTCGGCGAGGCGTTCCACTCGGGCCTCGTCATCCCGCACTACGACGCCCCCCACCACGACCGGGTGATCGAGCCCGGCATGGTCTTCACCATCGAGCCGATGCTCAACCTCGGCACCCCCGACTGGACGACGTGGGACGACGGGTGGACCGTGGTCACCGCCGACCTGCGGCGCAGCGCCCAGTTCGAGCACACCCTGCTGGTCACCGACACCGGAGCGGAGATCCTGACACTCCCATGAGCGCACACACCACACCGCGGACGGCCTTCGGCATCGACATCGGCGGCTCGGGCATCAAGGGCGCCCCGGTCGACCTCGGGACCGGCGAGTTCGCCGCCGAGCGCGTCCGGATCCCGACGCCCCAGCCCGCCACGCCCGGCGCGGTCGCCGAGACCGTCGTCGAGCTGGTCGGCCGCTTCGACCTGCCCGCGGACGCGCCGATCGGCGTGACGTTCCCCGCGGTCGTGCAGCACGGCGTCGCCCGGTCCGCCGCCAACGTCGACGTGTCCTGGATCGGGACCAACATCGAGCACGTCCTCGGCGACGCGCTGGGGCGTCCCGTGCTCGCGGTCAACGACGCCGACGCCGCCGGGTACGCCGAGACGGTGTACGGCGCCGCCCGGTCCACCTCCGGCGTGACGTTCATCTGCACGCTCGGCACGGGCATCGGCACGGCGATCGTCGCCGACGGCGTGCTGGTCCCGAACCTCGAGCTCGGCCACCTGGAGATCGACGGCCAGGACGCCGAGACCCGCGCGTCGGACGCCGCGCGCGACCGCGAGGACCTGGACTTCCCGCAGTGGGCGGAGCGGCTGCAGCGCTACTTCGGCGTGATCGAGGACCTGTTCTGGCCGGACCTGATCGTCGTCGGCGGCGGCGTCTCCAAGCACCACGAGAAGTTCCTGCCGCTGCTGCACCTGCGGGCCCCGATCGTCCCCGCCCAGCTGCGCAACGCCGCCGGGATCGTCGGCGCCGCGGCCCTCGCGGCCCGGGCCGGCACGCCGGTGGCCGGGGTGAAGGGCGACTGACCCCCGCAGCGGATGCGGGTCCGGCGCCCGTGGCATAGCGTCGAAGCACCAGGTCACCGCTGTCGAAGGAGGATCCATGGGACTCGACGACAAGATCTCGAACGCCGCGGAGAAGGTGTCCGGCAAGGCCAAGGAGGCCGCCGGCCGCGCGAGCGACGACGAGCGCCTCGAGGCGGAGGGCCGGACCGACCAGTCCAAGGCCGACATCAAGGACGCCGGCGAGAAGGTCAAGGACGCGTTCAAGCACTGACCAGCGCGTCGCGGTGCCCCGCCCCGGTCCCCGGGTGCGGGGCACCGCCGTGTCAGGACGCCGGGCTCCGTCAGTCCGGCGGTGCCGGTGCGACGCGCACCGCGGCGCGGAACCGCGGCCCGGCGCCGTGCGCGCCCTGCTGCGGGATCCAGCCCCCGGCGGCCTCCAGGCCCACCACGTCCAGGTGCACCTGGGCGATGTCCGAGATGGGCAGCGGGTAGTCGGGCGACGTCGTGCGGCTCTCCGCGAGCGGCTCGCCGTCGTCCGCGAGCAGCGTCAGCGTCCACGTCACCGCGTCGGACCCGGCGCGCACCGGTGAGTGCACGACGAGGTGCCGGGCGCGAGCGGCCTCCGCACCGCTCAGCGCCGCGATCCGCGGCAGCCCGCGACGGACCATCTGGTGCTCCCGTGCATCCCCCTGCGGGACTGCCCCCTGCAGCCCCGGTTCCCAGGGTGACCCCTCGGCCGGACGCCACCGGGGACGTTGGTCCCTGGTGCGAGCCCGGTCTCCCCCGATCCCCCGGAGCTCGCCGCGGACCGGCTCCGTGACCTGCGACGACGTCCACGTGTCGGCGCCTCGGCGCACACTGCGGCCGTGAACCTCGCGCAGACCGTCCCCGGCGGCGTGTCCCGGCTGCGCGCCGCCGTCCCGCTCCTCAACGCCCGCCCCGTCCCGCCCGGCGAGCACCACGACGTGGACCGGCCCCTGCCGGTCACCGTCACGCTGCGCTGGGCGACCGGCACCGAGCGCCTCGACACCGTCGCCGTGGAGTGGACGGCAACGGTGGTGCGGGTGCGGGTCGTCGACCTGCGCGTCATGACCGGCGCCGTGTGGCTGCCCGCCGCCGACGTCCGGCGGCGCGCCTGCGGCGCCTGACCGCCGGGCCCTCGCGGGGTCAGGTCGCGCGCAGCGGGATCAGGCCGCGCGTCGCGAGGTCAGGCCAGCCGCTCGAGCGTCACGGCCGCCCGGTGCCCGCGCGGCGAGCCCGGGTGCACACCCCACGTGAGCAGCCCGTGCACGACGGCGCCGACCTCGTCGGGCACCGCCCCGTCGTACCGTGCGCCCGGATCCCGCGCCAGCCGCTCGGCCAGCTCGGAGACGCTGCGGCTGTCCGCCGTCTCGTCCGCCGCGATCCTGGTCATCCTGAAGCGTGCCTCGGCCATGACGTGCCCCCTCGCCGGCTCGGAGGCGTCCAGCGTAGGCGGATCAGCGCCGCGACAACAGCGCGGTCACGACCAGCACGACCCCCACCGGGACCGCCAGCGCCGCCGCCACCACCCCGACGACCAGCACCGTCGCAGGCGCCAGCGACCACCCGACCGCGACCAGCACCAGCACCGCGACACCCGCCACCGCCCACAGCCGCCGGCCGCTCATCCGCCCCATGCCGGCCATCGTGGCAGAACCGGGGGCGCCGCGGGGCGAG
>JAEWGQ010000054.1 GCA_023388235.1 Actinomycetes bacterium
GGTCAGCAGCGCGACGCCGACCGCCACCACCCCGGCCGCGGCACCGACGACGACCGGCGGCGGGACCGTGCCCAGCCGGCGCAGCGCGACGACGGCGGCGACCGCCCCGGCCGCGGCACCGGTGCCCAGCACCACGAGGGCCTCGAGCGCGGCCCACCCCGCCGACCGGGCGACCGTGACCCCCCGCGACCGCAGCAGCACCGTCTCCGCCGACCGCACCTCCACCAGCAGGCGCCCGAGCTGCCCGAGCACCACGAGGCCGACCAGCACCGCGAGCAGCGCGGCGGACGTCGAGACCCCCCGCACGGCGGTGAGGGCGCGGTCCACGTCCGCCAGCGTGCCGTCCAGGTCCCCGGACTCCTCGACCCCCTGCCGGTTCACCACGTCGTCGTCGTGCAGGGCCGGGCCGATCCCGGCGAGCGCGGCGCGCAGGGCGGGCACCTGGTCCGCGGTGAGGGCGTCGGGGTCCGGCACCAGGGTCCACCGCACGAGCGCGAGGGCCGGGACCGCCGGCAGGTCCGCGGCCCGCAGCACGAACGGCCCCGCGACGGACCCGTCGGTGCCCGACAGGTCGACGGCGTCGCCGAACCACGCCGGGTCGGCGGGGTCGGCGGGACGCCACAGCGCGGCCACCCGGACGGTCAGGGGCGTCGAGCGCGAGTCCCCCGTGAGCACCACCTCGTCGCCCACGGCCAGGCCGAGCGCGGCGGCGGCGTCCGCCCCGAGGGCGGCGGGCACCCCGGGGCCCCCGTCCGGCCACGCGCCGTCGACCACCTCGGCCCGGTCGGCGAGCCGGTCGTCGGCGCCGGCGACCACCGCACCCAGCGGGCGCCCGTCCGGGGTCGCGGCCTGCACGGACAGCGAGCGCGCGGTCGTGCGGACCGCCACCGGCAGCCCGCCGAGCCGCGCGGACAGCACGTCGCGGGCGGCGTCCTGCTGGGCCGCCGCGTCGTCCGCCAGCCGCGTGTGCACCCGGACCGCGGCGGCCGTCGGGGCCGCGGACCGCAGGGCACCCGTCAGGCCGTCACGGGCGGCGATCCCGACGTAGCCCGAGGTGCCGACGAGGGTCGCGGTGACCAGGCCCGCGAGCAGGCAGACCAGGGAGAGCAGACCGGCCTGGGCGCGCACGCGACGGCGCAGCAGGCGGCCGGGGTCCACGCGGGCGCTTCCCTCTCGTCGTACCGGTCGGGGGGTCCGCCGGGCAGGCGGGTGCCCCGCATCCTGCCACCCCGCCGCCGGTGCCGGGGCTGATCAGCCCCGGACGGCGGCTACACGCGCACGCGCCGCGGGTTGCTCACCGGGGTCCAGGACCCCGCCTCCTGCGGGTCGCCGCCCTGCGGGTCGTCCGCGGTCGTCTCCATGTGCGCCTCCTCGTCGTGCCGGGACGCCAGTGTCCGGCGGGGCGCGGCCGTCCGCACCCGCTGCGGGTGAACCGGGCGGGATCGATGGGCCGGGCGCTTCACCCGCGGCGCCGTGGGACCCACGTCCCGGCCCCTGCCGCCCGCGGCCGTGCGATCCGCGCACGCGACGCGCCGATCCGTGGTCCCCAGGGCGGTCCTGAGGACTCGATCCCGCCCCGGGCGCGTGTCACGATGGCTCGGACGCCGACGACCAGGTGGTGACATGACGACCTCCGCACCCGTGACGCCCTCCTCCACGCCCGCCGCGCCCGACGCACCCCGCCCCTACGCCGAGCCGCCCGCAGCGGTGCTCGCCGCCCTCCGCACGGGCGAGGGCGGCCTCGGCACCGCGGAGGCCGAGCGCCGGCTGGCGGAGCACGGCCCGAACCGCCTGCCCACGCCGCCGCGCCCGAGCTGGCTGCGCCGCCTGCTCGGCCACTTCGACGACATCCTCATCTACATCCTGCTGGCGTCGGCCGTGCTCAAGGCGATCCTCGGCGACTGGATCGACTTCACCGTCATCCTGGCCGTGGCGGTCATCAACGCGGCGGTCGGCTTCCTGCAGGAGGGCCAGGCGGAGCGCGCCCTGGACGGCATCCGCACGATGCTCTCGCTCGACGCGCAGGCGCGGCGGGACGGCGAGTGGCAGGTCGTCGACGCGGAGACCCTCGTCCCGGGCGACGTCGTGCGCGTGCGCTCCGGCGACCGGGTGCCCGCCGACCTCCGGCTGATCGAGGCGACGAACCTCCAGGTGGAGGAGGCCGCCCTCACCGGCGAGTCGGTCGCCGCGTCGAAGCACGTCGAGCCCGTCGGCGCCGACGCCGGCCTCGGCGACCGGGCGTCGATGCTGTACTCCAGCACCATCGTCGCCGTGGGCACCGGCGTCGGGGTGGTCACCGCGACCGGAGCGCAGACCGAGATCGGGCGCATCCAGTCCCTGATCGCCGAGGTCGACCACCTGGACACCCCGCTGTCCCGGCAGCTCGCCCGGTTCGGCAAGACGCTGTCGCTCGGCATCCTCGCGATGGCCGCGCTCATGCTGGTCATCGGGCGGGTCATCCACGACTTCGACCTGCCGGTGCTCGTGTCGGCCGCCATCGGGTTCGCTGTCGCGGCCGTGCCGGAGGGGCTGCCGGCGCTGGTCACCGTGACGCTCGCGCTGGGCGTGCAGCAGATGGCGCGCCGCAACGCGATCACCCGCAAGCTCACGGCGGTCGAGGCCCTCGGGTCGGTGACGACGATCTGCTCGGACAAGACGGGCACGCTCACCAAGAACGAGATGACGACGCGCACCGTCGTCACCCCCGTGGCGACCTACACCGTCGAGGGCCTGGGCTACGCGCCCGAGGGCCGCGTGACCGTGGACGGCCGGACGGCGCCGCTCGACGCGCACCCCGACCTGCGCGCGCTCGTCACGGCCGCCGCGGCCTGCAACGACGCCCGCGTGGTGCAGGAGGGCGGCCACTGGCGCGTCGTCGGCCAGCCCACCGAGGGCGCGGTCGCGGCGCTCGCCCTCAAGGCCGGCGCCGACGTCACCGACGTCCGCCGGGTCGCCGTGCTGCCGTTCGAGTCCGCCACCAAGTACATGGCGACGCTCGACGACGTCCCCGGCGCGGGGCGGCGCGTCCGCGTCGTGGGCGCGCCCGACCGCCTGCTCGACCGCTGCACCCACCAGCGCGGCGCGGACGGCACCCCGGAGCCCCTGGACCGCGCCCGGTGGGAGGCGGAGATCGACCGCATCGGCGGGCAGGGCCTGCGGACGCTCGCCGCGGCGGAGCGCCCCGCCGCCGCCGACGCCGCCACCCTGGACCCGGCGGACGTCGAGGACGGCCTGGTGTTCCTCGGGCTGCTCGGCATCGTGGACCCGCCGCGACCCGAGGCCGTGCAGGCCATCGCGGACTGCCACCGCGCCGGCATCCGGGTCAAGATGATCACCGGCGACCACGTCGGCACCGCCACCGCCATCGCCCGGGAGCTCGGCATCGTGTCCGCCGACGGCGACGTGCAGGCGCTGACCGGCGCCGAGCTCGAGGCGATGTCCCAGGAGCAGCTCCGCACCCGCGTGCGGGACGTCGACGTCTACGCCCGCACCAGCCCCGAGCACAAGATCCGCATCGTGCGCGCGCTGCAGTCGCACGGCGAGGTCGTCGCGATGACCGGCGACGGCGTGAACGACGCACCCGCCCTCACCCGGGCGGACGTCGGCGTCGCGATGGGCATCAAGGGCACCGAGGCCACCAAGGAGGCCGCGGAGATCGTCCTCGCCGACGACAACTTCGCCTCCATCGAGCGGGCCGTCGAGGAGGGGCGGCGGATCTACGACAACATCCGCAAGTCCGTCGTGTTCCTGCTGCCCACGAACGGCGCGCAGTCGCTGGTGATCCTCGTCGCGGTGGTGTTCGGGCTCGCGCTGCCCCTGGCGCCCGTGCAGATCCTGTGGGTCAACCTCGTCACCGCCGTGACCCTGTCCCTGGCCCTCGCCTACGAGCCGGCCGAGCCGGGCGTCATGTCGCGGCCCCCGCGCGCACCCGGCGGCTCCGTGATCTCCCGGGAGTCCCTGCGGCACGTCGTCGTCGCCTCGCTGCTCATCGGCGGCGCCACGCTCGCGGTGTTCGCCATCGAGCGCGCGCGAGGCACCACCAACGGCGTCGCGCAGACCACCGCCGTCACGATGCTCGCCCTCGGGCAGCTGGCGTACCTGTTCAACTGCCGGTTCCTCGGCGAGTCCAGCCTGACCCTGCGCGTGCTGCGCGGGAACCGCGTCGTGTGGATGGCCTGCGGGGCGCTGCTGGTGCTGCAGCTCGTGTTCACGTACGCGCCGTTCATGAACTCGTGGTTCGACTCCGCGCCGATCGGGCCGCGGGAGTGGGCCCTCACCCTCGGGTTCGCGATCCTCGTCTTCCTGCTGGTGGAGGCCATGAAGGCCGTCACCCGGGTGCGGGACCGCGCGCGGGACGACCGCACGGCCGCCCTCGCGCAGGTGGCACCGGGCGCGGCGGACGGCGTCGGGGTGGACGAGGCCGCCGCCCGGCTGCCCGAGCTGGTCACCGCCGCCGAGCACGGCCACGAGGTCGCGCTGACCCGCGACGGCCGCACCGTCGCCCGCATCGTGCCCGCACGCCGGTCGGCCCGCCGCACCGCCAGCCGCCGCGGGGGCGTGACCGCGCCGGCCGCCGCGACGACCGCGATCCAGCTCACGCCCCCGC
>JAEWGQ010000068.1 GCA_023388235.1 Actinomycetes bacterium
CCCGCACCACCGCGCCCACCCACCCGCACCACGCGAGGAGGAGAGCCCGCCATGCCCGGAACCGACCCCGTGATCCACGCGGAGCACCTGCACAAGCGCTACGGCGGCACCGTGGCCGTCGCCGACGTCAGCCTCACCGTCCACCGCGGCGAGATCGTCGGCGTGCTCGGCCGCAACGGCGCCGGCAAGTCCACGACCGTCGAGATCATCGGCGGCCTGCGCGAGCCCGACGGCGGCACCGTCCGCGTCCTCGGCCTGGACCCGGCCGGCTCCGTCGCCGACCGCGCGGCCCTGCGCGAGCGCGTCGGCCTGCAGCTCCAGGAGTCCGCTCTGCCCGCCCGCCTCACGGTGCGCGAGGCCGTCGAGGAGTACGCGTGCTTCTACGACGACCCCGCCGACCCGGACGCGCTGCTGCGTGACCTGGACCTGCTGGACAAGGCCGGCACCCGGTACGCCGCGCTGTCCGGCGGGCAGAAGCAGCGGCTGTCCATCGCCCTGGCGCTCGTGGGCAACCCCGAGATCGCGATCCTCGACGAGCTCACCACCGGGCTCGACCCGCAGGCCCGGCGGGACACGTGGGACGTCGTGGAGCGCGTGCGCCGCTCCGGGGTGACCGTCGTGCTCGTCACCCACTTCATGGAGGAGGCGGAGCGGCTCTGCGACCGCGTCGTCCTGGTGGACGCCGGCCGGGTGGTGGCGGAGGGCACGCCCGCCGAGGTCGCCGCGCTCGTCGGCGCCGAGCAGGTGCTGACGTTCCGGCCGTCCGCGCCCGCCGACCTGCCCGCGCTGGCCGCCCTCGGCTCCGTCTCCGCCGCCGAGGCCCGGACCGACGGCTCGGTCGAGGTGCGCGGGTCGGGCAACGTGGTGCAGGACGTCATGGTGGCGCTCGCCGCCGCGGGCGTCCGGCCCGACGACCTGCGCGTGCAGCGCGGCACCCTCGAGGACGCCTTCGTCCGGCTCACCGGCGCCGCCGGTGCCCTGCCCACCCCCGTGGAGGCCTGAGATGTCCGGGACCAGGACCCTCGCCCGGGTCACCGCCGTCGAGGCGCGGCTCGCGCTGCGCGACCCCGCCACGATCTTCTTCGCCCTGCTGCTGCCCGCCGTGCTGCTCACCGTGCTCGGCCTCGCGATGCCCTGGGGGTCCCAGCCGTACAGCGCCGACGACCCGCTGCTCGCCACGATCTCGGGCATCACCGGGTACACGCCGATCGTCCTCACGCTCGCCGTCGGCACCGTCGCGCTGTCCGCCTACCCGACGGTCATCGCGACCTACCGCGGGCAGGGCGTGCTGCGCCGGCTGTCCACCACCCCGCTGCCGCCGTCCCGGCTGCTGGTCGCCCAGATCCTCGTGCACGTGGCCGCCCTGGTGCTCGCGGCCGTGCTCGCCCTCGCCGTCGGGATGCTGGTCGTGGACGTGACCGCGCCCGAGCGCCCCGGCGTGGTGCTCGCGGCGTTCCTGCTGACGGCCACCTCGGCGTTCGGGGTCGGCTCGCTCGTGGCGGCCCGCGCGCCGAATGCCGGCGCGGCCAACGCCGTCGGGATGACCCTGTACTTCGTGTCGCTGTTCTTCGCCGGGGTGTGGCTGCCGCTGCCGATCATGCCGGACGCCGTGCAGCAGATCGCCGGGTGGACGCCGCTCGGCGCGGGCTCGCAGGCGATGCTGGCCGGCTGGGTCGGCGCCGGGGTGCCCCTGCGCGAGCTGCTGGTGATGGGCGGCTGGACGCTGGTGCTCGTGCCGCTCGCGGCGCGGGTGTTCCGGTGGCGCTGAGGCGCTGACGGTCCGGCCGCACCGGGACGAACCTGAGGAATTCGGGCGGGTTTCGTGCAAGTCTCAACCGGTTCCTGCAGGGCGGGCACTCCGCCGCCGATGAGAGCCGTGTGACCACGACCCCGGACGACAGGCGCGCGCACCCGCGCGCCCCGCTGCCGCCCGAGGAGCCGGTTGTCCTCCGGCTCATGTCCCACGTGCCCCCGCGGTTCCGGGTCGGCGGGTACGCCCCCGCCGCCGGGCGGGTGCTGCTGCTGTTCGTCGGCGCCGTCGTGGTCCTCGGCGCGCTGGTCCTCGGCGCCGACGCGCGCGACCTGCGGGTGCTCGCCGCCACCTCCGCGGTGATGCTCCTGTGCGTCGGACTCAGCCTGCGCACCCCCTGGCGTCCGCACACGTGGGACACGCTCGTCTTCCCGGTGGCGGTCCTCGCGGCGCTCGCGGTGCTCGGCCTGCTCACGGACCTCGCCGGCGCGTACGTCGGCCTCATCCCCCTGTGCTTCGTCTACATCGGCCTGTTCCACCCCGGGCGCGCGGCGCTGCTCGTGCTGCCCCTCGCGTGGGCGGCGTACGCCTCCGTCGTCACCGTGCTCGACGGCCGGACCTTCGTGCGGCTCGCGATCTACGCCATCACCTGGTGGGCCACCGCGCAGATCCTCGCCCTGGCCACCGACTACCGCCGCACGCAGTACCAGCGCATGCGGACCGCCGCCCGCACCGACGCCCTCACCTCGCTCGCCAACCGCCGCGACCTCGACGACCGCCTCGGGCGCGCCGTCCCCGGCGACTGCGTCGTCATCTGCGACCTCGACCACTTCAAGCGCGTCAACGACACGCACGGCCACGCGTTCGGCGACCTCGTGCTCGAGAAGTTCGGGCACACCATCGACCAGCACCTGCGCCGCCGCGACTACGCCGCCCGGTACGGGGGCGAGGAGTTCGTGCTCATCCTGTCCCGCACGCTGCCGGTGCAGGCCATGAACATCCTGCGCGCCCTGCGCAACGAGTGGGCCGAGGAGGGCACCGGCGTCACGTTCTCCGCCGGGATCGCGCTCATCACCGCCGACACCCCGCCCGGCAGCGCCCTCGCCGCCGCCGACATCGCGATGTACCGGGCGAAGCAGGCCGGGCGCGACCGCTTCCGCATCGCGACCGCCGCCCTCGAGGCGCACCGCACCCCGAAGCCCGGGGTCCCGTCGGGCTGCTGACCGCGCCCGGAGGCGCACCGCACCGGGGAGCGCGGGGTGCCGTCGGGCTGCTGACCCGCGCTGAAGCGCACCGCACGGCGGACCGTGGGGTCCCGTCGGGCTGCTGACTCGCGCCCTGCGGCGCACCGCACCAGAGCGCACGGCGTCCCGCCGGGCAGCCGACCCCGCCCCGAGGCGCACCGCACCAGGGAGCGCGGGGTGCCGTCGGACAGCCGGCGCGGCCGGGCATCCGAGGGACCGCGTGGCGCGGGCGCCGGGGCGGGAAGCACGAAGGCCCGGGCCGTGGGGCCCGGGCCTTCCTGATGTCCTGCTCGACATCACCGGTCGGGGTGGCGGGATTCGAACCCACGACCTCCTCGTCCCGAACGAGGCGCGCTACCAAGCTGCGCCACACCCCGGTGAAGCCCGCCCAGCATAGCCGACGTCGACGGGTGGTCGTTAACCGGGACGCCGCGGCAGCCGCAGGGTGTGACGGGCGTCGCGTCCGGGCGGGTGCCGCGCCCCGCGCGCCGGGCTCGCGCTCATCACCGCCGACACCCCG
>JAEWGQ010000118.1 GCA_023388235.1 Actinomycetes bacterium
GGTGGCGATGGGTCGGCCGCGCCGTGGGTCAGCCGCGCCGGGGCGGCACGGGCCGCCGGGTCGCGACGGCCCGGAAGGCGGCGGCGAGCGCCAGCGCCAGGACGACGGCCGCGGTCGCCACCAGCGCGAGCGGGGTGCCGCCGCTGGGGGACGTGCCGAACAGGTGGGAGAACGGCACCCAGTCGTGCTCGTTGTCCACGAGGATGCTGACGAGGACGATCGGCCCGGCGGTGAGCGGGAGGGTCAGCGTCCCCCACCACCCGCCGGCGGCGGCGTACACGGTGCCGACGAGCAGGCCGCTGATGTAGGCCACGACGAACGTGGCGAGGAACGCGGCGAGCACGGTGGGCAGCCCCTCGGCGGGCGCGAACCAGCCCTCGGCGAGCTGCCAGGTCCAGCCCATCGCGTGGTACCAGGTGCGCTCGGCGAGCAGCCCGAGCGTCAGCGCGCCGGCGAGCCCGGCGGCCAGGGCGGTGACCGCCAGCAGCGAGCCGCGCACGTAGCTGCGCCGGGTCATGCCGTTGGCGAGGTGCACGGGCGGGTACGTCATGGCGACGCCGATGAGCACCGAGAACGGGAACCAGACGGCGCTCTGCCGGGCGAACCACAGGGTCGAGTACCGGACGTCGCCGACGGCCCCGACGAGGAACGGCACGGCGACGGCGGCGACGAGCAGGATGGCCAGGTAGATGCCGACGATCGGCGCGAACCAGGTGAGCAGGGCACGGGCGGTCCGGACCGCGGGGCCGCGCCGCCGGAGCGGGCGGGCGGTCCACAGCGGACGGTGGCGCACGGCGGTGTCGCTCATGAGGTCCTCCCCAGCTCGCGGACCGCGTCGTGGGCGCCGTCCTGCGTCAGGTGCACGAACAGGTCCTGCAGGGGCACCGGCCCCAGCTCCAGGCCGGCCGTCCGGGCGTCCGCGAGCTCCGCGTCGCTGAGCGTGGCGAGGACGGTGGCCTGCACGGTGCCGCCGAGCTGCTGCCGGCCGAGCACCGTGCGGCCGACGACGAACCGCTCGACCTCGCGCACCGGGCCGGTGACGGAGACGCCGCGCCCGGTGAGGGCGTCGACCTGCTGCGCGAGCAGCACCCGCCCGTGGTCGAGCACCACGACGTGCTCGAGCAGCCGCTCGACCTCGCCGATCAGGTGGCTGGACAGCACGACCGTGCGCGGGTGCTCGACGTAGTCCTCGAGCAGCGCGTCGTAGAACGCGTACCGGGACGGGGCGTCGAGCCCCAGGTGCACCTCGTCGAGGATGGTCAGGTCGGCCCGGGTGGCGACGGCGAGCACGATGCCGAACGCGGAGCGCTGCCCGCGGGACAGCCGCCGCGGCTTGGTGCCGGGGTCCAGGGCGAAGCGGTCGAGCAGCCGCTCGGCCACGTCCTGGGAGAACGCGGGCCGGCAGTCGGCCGTGTACCGCAGGTTGGTGCGGAGCGTCTCGGAGTCGAGCACGTCGCCGCACTCGCGCACCAGGAGCACCCGCGGCAGCAGGTCCTCGTTCTCCCACGGGTCCTGCCCGCCGACCAGCAGGGTGCCGGCGGTCGGGCGGCGGAACGCGGCGGCGACGGAGGCGAGCGTGGTCTTGCCCGACCCGTTGCGGCCGAGCAGGCCCGTGATGGACCCGGCGGGCACGGTGAGGTCCACGGCGTCGAGCGCGGTGGTCCGGCCGTAGCGGACGCCGAGGCCGCGGGCCTCGAGGCCGAGGGCGGTCACGCCGCACCTCCGGCGCGGGCCCGGAGCCGGTCGAGGACGTCCTCGATCGGGATGCCGAGGGCGCGGGCCTGGTCGGCGACGGGGTCCACGACGTCCGCGAAGAACGACTCCCGGCCCTCGGCGCGCAGCCGGTCCGGGGCGCCGGGGGCGACGAACATGCCGACGCCGCGGCGCTTGTAGAGGATGCCGTCGTCCACGAGCTGCGCGAACGCCTTCGCGGCGGTGGCGGGGTTGATGCGGAAGGTGGTGGCGTACTGCGTCGTGCTCATCACCTGCTCCTCGGGCTGGAGGTCGCCGCGGAGGACGTCCTGGCGGATCTGGTCGGCGATCTGCACGTAGATCGGGTCGCGTCCGTCGAACACGGGCGTCATCCTCCCTCGCGCAGTGGTTCCGTGGTTCGTTACTCCACCAATGAACCACAGAGGACCGCTCCGGCACAAGCCCCGGCAGCACGACGGGCCCGGGACCGTCCGGTCCCGGGCCCGTCGAGGAGCCGTCCTGCCGCCCGCGGCGGCCGCGGTCAGGCGCCGCGCGCCGCCAGCCGGCCGGCGAGCAGCTCGGCGACCTGCACCGCGTTGAGCGCGGCGCCCTTGCGCAGGTTGTCGTTCGAGATGAACAGCGCCAGCCCCCGGCCCCCGGGCGCCCCCGGGTCCTGGCGGATCCGCCCGACCAGCGACGGGTCGGCGCCCGCGGCCTGCTGCGGGGTCGGCACGTCGGCGAGCCGGACGCCGGGCGCGTCCGCGAGCAGCTCGTACGCGCGCTGCGGCGTGATCGGGCGCTCGAACTCCGCGTTGATCGACAGCGAGTGGCCCGTGTACACCGGCACCCGCACGCACGTGCCGGACACCAGCAGGTCCGGCAGCCCGAGGATCTTGCGCGACTCGTTGCGCAGCTTCTGCTCCTCGTCGGTCTCCAGGCTGCCGTCGTCCACCAGGGAGCCCGCCAGCGGGATCACGTTGAACGCGATCGGCGCGACGTACTTCTGCGGCTCCGGGAACGCCACCGCGCCGCCGTCGTGCACCAGCGCGAGGGTGTCCTGCCCGACCGCGGCGCGGACCTGGTCGTCCAGCTCGCGGGCGCCCGCCAGGCCGGAGCCCGAGACGGCCTGGTACGTGGAGACCACGAGGCGGCGCAGGCCGGCCTCCTCGTGCAGCACGCGCAGCACCGGCATCGCGGCCATCGTCGTGCAGTTGGGGTTGGCGACGATCCCCGCGCGGATCTCGTCCAGCGCGCCCGGGTTCACCTCCGACACCACCAGCGGGACGTCGGGGTCCATCCGCCAGGCCGACGAGTTGTCGACGACGGTAACGCCCGCCGCGGCGAACCGCGGCGCCTGCGCCTTCGAGGTCGCCCCGCCCGCGGAGAACAGCGCGATGTCCAGCCCGGTGGGGTCGGCCGTCGCGGCGTCCTCCACCACGACGTCCGCGCCGCGCCAGGGCAGCGTCGAGCCCGCCGAGCGCGCGGACGCGAAGTAGCGCATCTCGGCGACCGGGAAGTCGCGCTCCTCCAGCAGCCGGCGCATGACCGCGCCGACCTGGCCGGTGGCGCCGACGACGCCGACCCGCAGCCCCTGCGCGCTCACCGGCCCGTCCCCCCGTAGACCACGGCCTGCTCGTCCGCGCTGTCCAGGTCGAACGCCGTGTGCACCGCGCGCACCGCGTCGTCGAGCTGGTCGGCGCGGGTCACGACCGAGATGCGGATCTCCGAGGTGGAGATCATCTCGATGTTGATGCCCGCGTCCGACAGCGCGGCGAACAGCTTGGCCGAGACGCCGGGGTGCGACTTCATGCCCGCGCCGATGAGCGACAGCTTGCCGATCGTGTCGTCGTACTGCAGCGACGTGAAGCCGATGTCCGGCTGGTGCTCGGTCAGCGCGGCCGTCGCGGCGGCGCCGTCCGTCGCCGGCAGCGTGAACGAGATGTCCGTGCGGCCGGTCGACGCGACCGACACGTTCTGCACGATCATGTCGAGGTTCACGCCGGCCCCCGCGACGACCTCGAAGATGCGCGCGGCCTTGCCGGGCACGTCCGGGACGTCGACGATCGTGATCTTCGCCTCGCTGCGGTCGTGCGCGACGCCGGCGATGATCGGCTGCTCCATCGGTGCTCCTTCTCGGTCCGGGGCGTCCGTCACCAGGGTGCCCGTGTGCGTGGAGAACGACGAGCGGACGTGCACGGGGACCCCGTACCGCCGGGCGTACTCGACGCAGCGCAGCATCAGCACCTTCGCGCCGCTGGCCGCCATCTCGAGCATCTCGTCGTAGCTGATCCGGTCGATCTTGCGGGCGGACGGCACGATGCGCGGATCGGCCGTGAACACCCCGTCGACGTCGGTGTAGATCTCGCAGACGTCGGCCTGCAGGGCGGCCGCGAGCGCGACCGCCGTCGTGTCCGACCCGCCGCGCCCGAGGGTCGTCACGTCGTTCGTGTGCTGCGTGACGCCCTGGAACCCGGCGACGATCGCGACGGCGCCGGAGTCGACGGCCGCCTGGATGCGGCTGGGGCTGACGTCGATGATCCGCGCCTTGCCGTGCACCTCGTCCGTGATGACCCCGGCCTGCTGGCCGGTGAACGACTGCGCCTCGACGCCCAGGCTGGAGATCGCCATCGCGAGCAGGGACATGGAGATCCGCTCGCCGGCGGTCAGCAGGATGTCCATCTCGCGCGACGGGGGCAGCGGCGTCATCTGCTGGGCGAGGTCGATGAGCTCGTCGGTGGTGTCCCCCATGGCGGAGACCACGACCACGACCTCGTCGCCCGCGCGCTTGGCCTCCGCGATCCGCTTCGCGACGCGCTTGATGCTGTCGGCGTCGGCGACCGACGATCCGCCGTACTTCTGCACGATGAGAGCCACGAGTGGGGACTTTCCGGGTGCCGGGGGCCGACCGCGGGGGCGGGCGGCGGGGACGGGGCGAAGTCTAGGCCGACGGGCCGCCGCTCCCCGGGCCCCGCCCGCATCGCGGGACCGCGCCCGCCGGCCTACAGCAGCGAGGTGCCGAGCCGCACGACGAGCACGCCGACGACCACGAGGAACACGACCCGGACGAAGCCGCTGCCGCGGGCCACGGCGGTGCGGGCGCCGAGGTACGACCCGAGCACGTTGGCGGCCCCGACCAGCAGCCCGAGCCGCCACAGCGGGGCGCCCTGCACGGTGAACACGAGCAGCGCGCCGAGGTTGGTCGCGGCGTTGACGATCTTGGCCTGCGCGGACGCCTCGAGGAACGCGTACCCGAGCACCCCGACCAGCGCGATCACCAGGAACGACCCCGTGCCGGGGCCGAGCAGCCCGTCGTAGAACCCGATGCCCGCGCCCAGCCCGAGCGCGGCCAGCAGGTGCGCCCGCCCGCGCCACCGCAGCGCCGTGGCCCGGCCGACCTGCGGGCGCGCGACCGTGTACGCGGCGACCGCCACGAGGGCGACGAGGATGACGGGCACGAACACGTCGGCGGGCAGCAGCGACGCCAGGACCGCTCCCCCGCCGGCACCCGCGAGCGCGGCGAGCGCCATCGGCCCCGCGGTGCCGAGCCCGGGCTGCACGCGCCGGTAGTACGTCACGGCGCTCACCGACGTGCCCATGATCCCGGCGAGCTTGTTGGTGGCCAGCGCCTGCACCGGGCTGATGCCGGGCACCAGCAGCAGGGCGGGCAGCTGCACCAGCCCGCCACCGCCCACCACCGCGTCCACCCACCCCGCGACGAAGCCCGCGAGCACCAGCAGCAGCACGGTGCCGACCGTGAGCTCCAGCCCGGAGACCGTCACGCGGAGGGCGCGGCCGCGGTGCCGTGCAGGGCGGTCGCGGCGCCGTGCAGCGCGGCGGCCGCGCGGTGCGCCGCGAGGACGGCCGCGCCCGCGTGCCGGAGCGTCACCGCGAGCCGGGCCGCGCGCTCCGCGCCGCCCACGTAGCCCGCGACCATCGCGCCGTCGCGCAGCACGACCAGCTCCTCCGCCGCTCCGACGGGGTCGTCCAGCCCGAGCTCGGCGAGCACCTCCGCGGCGGTGTCCACCATCCAGCGGCGGTGCTCGGCGACGAGGGCCCGCACCGGGTGGTCCGCGTCGGCGTACTCGGCGGCGGCGTTGATGAACGGGCAGCCGCGGAAGCCGGGCCGGCAGGACTCGGAGCCGAGGGCGTCGGCGTAGCCCGCGAGGACGGCGGCCGGGTCGCCGGGGTGGGCGGCGCGCAATGCGTCCAGCACCTCGCGCTCGGCGGCGGCGATGCCGGTCAGCCAGGCGACGACGAGGGCGTCCTTGCTGGGGAAGTGCCGGTAGAACGTCACCTTGCTCACCGCCGCGGCCGCGATGACGCGGTCGGCGCTGACCGCCCGCACCCCGTCGGCGTAGAACAGCGCGCCGGCGGCGTCGAGGATCCGGGCGGCGACGGGCGAGGCGGGGCGGTCGGGGCTCACGGTCCTCCTCGGCGGGTGGCGGCGGGGGCGGGCCGCGGGAGCCCGCCGGTCCGCCAGTCTGGCACGCGTCGCCGATCTGTGGGATATATAGACGTACTAGTTCGTCTACCTGTCGACCGGAGGACCTCCATGAGCGCGATCTACACCGCCACCGCCACCTCGACCGGGGAGGGTCGCGCCGGGGGCCAGGTCGCCAGCGACGACGGCGTCCTCGACCTCACCCTCGCCGTGCCCGCCGCGATGGGCGGCCCGGGCGGCGGCACCAACCCCGAGCAGCTGTTCGCCGCCGGCTGGGCCGCGTGCTTCCACTCCGCGCTCAAGGGCGTCGCCTCGGCCGCGAAGACCCCGATCAGCGACTCCGCCGTCGTCGCGGACATCGGCATCCTGCCGAACGGCACCGGCGGCTACACGCTCTCGGCCGCGCTGCACGTCGAGATCGGCGGCGTCGACCAGGCGACCGCGGAGAAGCTCGTCGAGCAGGCGCACCAGGTCTGCCCGTATTCCAACGCGACCCGCGGGAACATCGACGTCGCGATCGACACCACCGTCGCCTGACCCCGGGGTCGTGCGCGCGACCCCGGGTCGGACCTAGGCTGGCCACGGCGGTCGCGCGTGAGCACCCGCGACCGCCGTCCGGGGGTGGACGGGATGGGTTCTCGGTGAGCGAGGGCGGGCCCGACGAGGCGGTCGCCGCCGTGCGGCGCTGGCTCGCGGCCGGTCGGGACGTGGTGGTCCGGAGCGAACCGGGCGGCGGCAAGTCCACGACGCTCGAGCGGCTGCGCGCCGACCTGTCGGGGCGGCGCGTGCCCGGCGTCCTGCTGCGGGCGAGCGGTCCCGCGCCGTTCGCCGCCGTGCTGGACCACCCGTCCGCCCCGACCGGCGCCCCCGGCCCGCGCGGCCCCGGCGCACCGGGACGCCCGCTCGACGAGACCACCCTCACCGCGTGGCTGTCCGAGGAGCTGGAGAAGCGGGGCAGCGTCCTGCTGCTCGACGACGCCGACCGGCTCGACCCCGGCAGCCTGCGCGTCGTCCAGCGCGCGCTCGTCCGCACGCGGTGCCTGCTCGTCGCCTCGTCCACCTCGGACCTGCTGCGCGCCGCACCCGGGACGGCCCGCGAGCTGCTCGCCGCCCGCGCCCCCGCCGAGGTGCGCGTGCCCCCGCTCGGGCTCGCCGCGCTGGGCACGCTCGTCACGCGC
>JAEWGQ010000156.1 GCA_023388235.1 Actinomycetes bacterium
CGCCCGGACCGGCTGCCCCGCTCGGCCCGGGAGCTGACGGGGCCTGACCGCGGCCTGCGGGCGCCGGTGCTGTGGCACGATGGCCGGCATGACCGCCGCGCCGCGTCGCACCGACCGCCGATTTCCCGGGCCCGTTCCCGGGCCGCGGCGCTGACGCGCAGCACCCGACCGCCCGCCGGGCGGACGGTCCCCAGGTCCGGGGGCGGGCGCCACTAGACTCGCCCGTTGGTCGCCGCGCTGCCCCGACGCAGCGTCGCCGGCCGCACACCCAGCCTGGAAGGTCCGGATGTCCACGCCCGACACACCCCTGTCCCCGCTCGACGCCGACGCCGTCGAGCACGCCCTCGCCGACGCGCTGGCCGCCGTCGCCGCCGCGGGCGACCTGGACGCGCTGAAGGCCGCCCGCCTCGCGCACACCGGCGAGCGCAGCCCGCTCGCCCTGGCGAACCGCGCGATCGGCGGTCTCGACCCCGCCGACAAGGCCGTCGCCGGCCGCACCGTGGGCCAGGCCCGCGGGCGGCTGAACGCCGCGATCGCCGCCCGCGAGGAGCAGCTCGCCGCCGAGCGCGACGCGCGCGTGCTGGTCGAGGAGGCCGTCGACGTGACGCTGCCGTCCGACCGCACCCCCCGCGGCGCCCGGCACCCGCTGGAGCTGCTGCAGGAGCGGGTCGCGGACGTGTTCGTCGCGATGGGCTGGGAGATCGCCGAGGGCCCCGAGGTCGAGGCGGAGTGGTTCAACTTCGACGCGCTGAACTTCGGTCCGGACCACCCCGCGCGCCAGATGCAGGACACGTTCTACGTCGCCGCGCCCGACGGCGAGCCGGACCCGCACCTCGTGCTGCGCACGCACACGTCGCCGGTGCAGGCGCGCAGCCTGCTGGAGCGCGACCTGCCGGTGTACATCGCGTGCCCCGGGCGCGTGTTCCGGACCGACGAGCTCGACGCGACGCACACCCCGGTGTTCCACCAGGTCGAGGGGCTCGCGGTCGACAAGGGCCTGACGATGGCCCACCTCAAGGGCACGCTCGACCACTTCGCGCAGGCGATGTTCGGCCCCGAGGCCCGCACCCGGCTGCGCCCGTCGTTCTTCCCGTTCACGGAGCCCAGCGCCGAGATGGACCTGTGGTTCCCGCAGAAGAAGGGCGGCCCCGGCTGGATCGAGTGGGGCGGGTGCGGGATGGTCAACCCGAACGTCCTGCTCGCGGCGGGGATCGACCCCGAGGTGTACTCCGGCTTCGCGTTCGGGATGGGCATCGAGCGCACGCTCATGCTCCGCCACGAGATCGCGGACATGCACGACATGGTGGAGGGCGACGTGCGCTTCTCCACCCAGTTCCGGGCGGTGATCTGATGCCTCGCATCCCCCTGACCTGGCTCGGCGAGCACGTCGAGCTCCCCGCCGGCCTGACCGCCGAGCAGCTCGCGGCGGACCTCGTCCGCGTCGGGCTCGAGGAGGAGGCCGTGCACCCGGCCGCCGTGTCCGGCCCGCTGGTGGTCGGCCGCGTCGTCGAGCGCGTGCCCGAGCCGCAGAAGAACGGCAAGACGATCAACTGGTGCCAGGTCGACGTGGGCGACCACAACGGCACCGCCGAGGACGGCACGCGCACCCCGCGCGGCATCGTCTGCGGGGCGCACAACTTCGACGTGGGCGACCACGTCGTCGTGGCGCTGCCCGGCACGGTGCTGCCGGGGCCGTTCGCGATCGCCAGCCGCAAGACGTACGGGCACGTGTCGGACGGCATGATCTGCTCGTCGCGCGAGCTGGGCCTCGGCGACGACCACGACGGCATCATCGTGCTGTCGGAGCTCGGGATCGACGCCGAGCCGGGGGCGGACGCGCGTGCGCTGCTCGGGCTGGGCGAGGAGGTCCTGGAGATCAACGTGACCCCCGACCGGGGGTACTGCTTCGCCATGCGCGGCGTCGCGCGGGAGTACGCGCACGCCACCGGCGCGGTGTTCACCGACCGCGGGCTGCCGCGCGAGGACGGCGTCGCCACGACCGGCGGCTTCGCGGTCGAGCTCCGCGACGACGCGCCGATCCACGGCGTGCCCGGCGCGGACCGGTTCGTCGCGCGCGTCGTGCGGGGCGTGGCGGCCGACGCGCCGTCGCCCGCCTGGATGCAGCGCCGGCTCACGCAGGCGGGGATGCGCCCGATCTCGCTCGCCGTGGACGTCACCAACTACGTGATGCTCGACCTCGGCCAGCCGCTGCACGCCTACGACCTCGCGACGCTCGCCGCGCCGATCGTCGTGCGGCGGGCGCGGGCGGGGGAGCGGCTCACGACGCTGGACGGCGTCGACCGCGCGCTCGACCCCGAGGACCTGCTGATCACCGACGGCCCGGACGCCGGGCGCGTGCTCGGCCTCGCGGGCGTCATGGGCGGGGCGGACACCGAGGTGTCGGCGTCCACCACCGACCTGCTGATCGAGGCCGCGCACTTCGACCCGGTCACCGTGGCCCGCACCGCCCGGCGGCACAAGCTGCCCAGCGAGGCGAGCAAGCGGTTCGAGCGCGGCGTCGACCCGCAGCTGCCCCGCGTCGCGGTCGACCGCGTCGTCGAGCTGCTGGCCGAGCACGGCGGCGGCACCGCCGACCCCGTGCTGACGGACGTCGACCGCACGACCCCGCCGCCGCTGCTGCACCTGCCCGCGGCGCTGCCCGCGCGGCTCATCGGCGTCGACCTGGACGCCGCCGCGGTGGCCGGGTACCTGCGCACCATCGGCTGCACCGTCGGCGCGGTCGCCGGCTCCGGGGCGGACGCCGTCCTCCCGGTGACCGTGCCCACGTGGCGGCCCGACCTCACCGCGCCGGTGGACCTGGTCGAGGAGGTGGCGCGGCTGCACGGCTACGACACCATCCCGTCGGTCGTGCCCCGCTCGCCGGTGGGCCTCGGCCTCACCGTCGCGCAGCGCCGCCGCCGCCGGGTCGCCCAGGTGCTCGCGGACGCCGGGTGGGTCGAGACGCTGTCGTACCCGTTCGTCGGGACCGCGCAGCTCGACGCCCTCGCGCTGCCCGCGGACGACGACCGCCGGCCGATGGTCCGGCTCGCCAACCCGCTGTCCGAGGAGCAGCCGTACCTGCGGTCCTCGCTGCTGGTGACGCTGCTGGAGACGGCGCGCCGGAACGTGGCGCGCGGCACCACCGACCTCGCGGTCTACGAGGTCGGCGCCGTCACGGTCCCGCGCCCCGGCAGCGCCCCGGCGCCGGTCCCCGCGGTCGCCGAGCGCCCCGCCGCGGACGTGCTCGACGCGATCCGCGCCGCGGTGCCCGGCCAGCCCCGGCACGTCGCCGGCGTGCTGACCGGCCTGCGCGAGCCCGCCGGCTGGTGGGGTCCGGGCCGGCCCGCGGACCACACCGACGCGGTCGACGCGGTGCGGCTGCTCGCCGAGACCCTGGGGATCGCGCTGCACGTGGCGGCCGACACCGGGCGCGCACCCTGGCACCCGGGCCGGTGCGCGCGGTTCGAGACCGCCGACGGCGCCCTCGTGGGGCACGCGGGCGAGCTCCACCCGTCGGTCGTCGCGGCGCTCGGGCTCCCCGCGCGGGCCTGCGCGTTCGAGGTGGACCTCGACGTGCTGCTCGCCGCCGCCCCGCGCACGGAGGTCGTCGCGCACGAGGTCTCGACGTACCCGGTCGCCAAGGAGGACGTCGCGCTCGTCGTGCCGGACTCCGTGCCGGTCGCCGACGTGCTCGCGGCGGTCCGCGCCGGCGCGGCGGCCAGCAGCGCCGGGGACGTGCTGGAGAGCGCGCGGCTGTTCGACGTCTACGCGGGCGAGCAGGTCGGTGCCGGGCACCGGTCGCTGGCGTTCGCCCTGCGGCTGCGCGCCGCCGACCGCACGCTGACCGCGGACGAGACCGCCGCCGTCCGCGAGGCCGTCGTCGCGGAGGCCGAGCGCCGCTTCGGCGCCACCCTGCGCGCGTAGCGCCGGAC
>JAEWGQ010000222.1 GCA_023388235.1 Actinomycetes bacterium
GCGCTGCCCGCCGCGGGTGCGGCGCCCCCCGCGGCCCGCACCCCCTCGCGCTCCAGCCGGTCCAGCCGGGCGCCGAGCCCGGCGGCGGAGTCGTCGAGCGCGGGCAGCAGCAGCCGCGCGGTGAGCAGCTCGAGGTGCAGCCGCGGCGACGTGGCCCCGGTCATCTCGGTGAGCGCGGCGTTGACCAGGTCGGCCGACCGGGACAGCTCGGCGGCGCCGAGGTGCGCGGCCTGCGCCTGCATCCGGGCGAGCTGGTCCCCGGGCACGTCACGGAGCACCGCCGCCGCGGCGTCCCCGGACGCCGACAGGACGATGAGGTCGCGGAGCCGCTCCAGCAGGTCCTCGACGAACCGCCGCGGCTCGTGGCCCGTGGAGATGACCCGCTCCACCACCCGGAACGCGCTCGCCCCGTCCCGCGCGGCGACGGCCTCGACGAGGTCGTCCAGCAGCGACGCGTGCGTGTAGCCGAGCAGCGCGACGGCGTCCTCGTACACCAGCCCCTGCGGCCCGGAACCCGCGATGAGCTGGTCGAGCACCGACAGGGAGTCGCGGACCGAGCCGCCACCGGCGCGCACGACGAGCGGCAGCACGCCGGACCCGACGGTCACCCCCTCGGTGCGGCACAGCTGCTCGAGGTAGCCCACCATGACGTCGGGCGGCACGAGCCGGAACGGGTAGTGGTGGGTGCGCGACCGGATCGTGCCGATCACCTTGTCCGGCTCGGTGGTCGCGAAGATGAACTTCACGTGCTCCGGCGGCTCCTCGACGATCTTGAGCAGCGCGTTGAAGCCCTGCGGCGAGACCATGTGCGCCTCGTCGAGGATGAACACCTTGTACCGGTCCCGCGCCGGGGCGAACGTCGCCCGCTCGCGCAGGTCGCGGGCGTCGTCGACGCCGCCGTGGCTGGCCGCGTCGATCTCGACGACGTCGAGGCTGCCGGGGCCGCCGCGCGCGAGCTCGACGCAGGACTCGCAGGTGCCGCACGGGGTGTCGGTCGGACCCTGCGCGCAGTTGAGGCAGCGGGCGAGGATGCGGGCGGAGGTCGTCTTGCCGCAGCCGCGCGGGCCGGAGAACAGGTACGCGTGGTTCGTCTGCCCCGTGCGCAGCGCCTGACGGAGCGGCGCGGTGACGTGGTCCTGCCCCACGACCTCCGCGAAGGTCTCGGGCCGGTAGCGGCGGTACAGGGCTGTCGTCACCCCCAGAACTCTAGGGCCGCGGACCCACACCGGGGGACCGCCCGGGGGCCGTCGCGGGCCGCTCCGCCCACCGCCCGCACGGGCCCCCGCGACCCGGGGTGGCCACGCAGGGCGCTACTCACCGGCGCGCACGTCCGGCACTCATCGTGCGTGCGTCCGCAACTCAGCACGCGGCGTCGCCCCTGATCACGGAGGGCGAGCCGGCCCTGGGGGACGCCGCCCGGCCCGCCGCCCCCGCCGCGCCCGGTGACCATCGGTGACCGCCCGGCCGCACGTCGGGCCCACCCGACGAACGAGAGCGAGCACGACATGAGAGTGCGAGGAACGGCACCGCTGGTCGCCGCCGTCCTGATGCTGCCGCTGCTGGCGGCCTGCCAGAGCGACACCCCGGACGCGGAGCAGACCCCCGACCCGCCCGCGGCGGCCCAGGAGGATCCGGCGCCCGTGGAGGACCCGGTCGAGGACCCCGCGCCGGCCCCCGCGGGGGACGGCGCGTGGACCGAGGCCCCCTGGGCGAACCCGACGGTGGCGCAGGGGGAGCTGATCGCCACGGTCTGGGTCGGTGACCTCGAGGTCGGCGTCTACCAGGTCGGCACGGCGCCCGCGCTGCGCGACTCGACGTTCGTCGACGCGGAGACCGAGGAGCCGATCGTCGCCGTCGGGGACGAGGTCGTGTACCTGAACTACATCGTCACCAACCACGGGGAGCCGGTGAACCTGAGCTCCCTGCTGGTCGAGGTGGACCCGCGCTACGTCGACTGGCCGTACCTCGGCTCGGTGCCCGGCGTGCGCGACGCGGAGACGTTCGAGCAGATGGGGATCCTGATCGACGGGACGACGGTGGAGGGCTACCAGGAGTCCGGCGTGTACGTGCTGGGCAGCGGTGAGACGTTCTCCTTCGGCGACAACATGCTGTACCAGCCCGGCAAGGAGATGACGATCCGGGTGGAGTACACGCCGGCGGACGCCGAGGGCGAGCTGCTGCACGACGCCAGCGTCGAGGCGGAGGGCACCGGCGTCCTGAGCTGACCGCGCGGGTGCGCCGGACCCGGCCCGCCTGCCGGGCCGGCGCACCTCGCACCACCAGCGCCATGCCGGCGCGCCACCGGGTGCCGTCACCGACGACGCACCCGGACGACGGTCGACGACGACCGCCCGCACCGGCGCGCTCCCGGGGACGGGACACCTCGTCCCGTCATGCGGACAGGCCGTTTCAGTCCGCGAGACGGCTTGCTACGGTCGCCCCGCCGTCGCACCCCGCCCGGCCCGCACGCCTGGAGCCACACGTGAGCACCCCCGCCGGATCACCGAGCCGCCCGCGCCGCCCGCGCACCGCGGACCGCTGCCCCGCGCTCACCTGTCGCTGTACCGCCGCGGCCTGAGCCGCCCGGCGACCCGGGGCCCCGCCCCGCGCCGTCCTCCCCCGCCG
>JAEWGQ010000236.1 GCA_023388235.1 Actinomycetes bacterium
GAGGGGGCCGGCGAGCACCGGCGCGGGCAGCGGCCGGCGCTCGCGGATCGCCCGCTCGGAGCGCGCCCAGCCCAGCCAGGCCTGCACGGGCGCGGCGATGCCCAGCGCCAGCAGCAGGACAGCGGCCGCGAGCCGGAACCCCGGGTGCAGCGGGAGGTCCAGCGCCTCGAGGGCGACCCCGCCGGCCAGCAGCGCCAGCGAGGTGCGCACCCAGGCCAGGAAGGTCCGCTCGTTGGCGAGCGAGAACCGGGCGTCGGGCTCCTCCCCGTGGTCGTAGACCGACCGCGGGAACCGCCGCGTCACGGGGCCGCCGGCGGGCGGGCGCCGAACACGGCGGTGCCCACGCGCACGACGGTCGCGCCCTCGGCGACGGCGGCCTCCAGGTCCCGGCTCATCCCCATGGACAGCTCGACCGCCGCGGCCGTCCCGGCCTCACCGGACCCGGCGACCTTGTCCCGCAGGTCGCGCAGCAGGGCGTACCCGGCGCGGACCGCGCGCTCGTCGGCCGTGTTCGCCCCGACGGTCATGAAGCCGCGCAGGCGCAGCCGGTCGTGCCCGGTGACGGCCCGCACCACCTCCAGCGCCTCGGCCGGGGCGGCCCCGTGCTTCGTGGGCTCGCCGGACACGTTGACCTGGACCATGACGTCGAGCGCGCGGTCGGTGTCCGCGCACCGCCGGGCGAGCCGGTCCGCGAGGGCGGGGGAGTCGACGCTCTGCACGCAGGTCGCCCACCGCAGGGCGGCGTTCACCTTGTTGGACTGCACCGGCCCGATCACGTGCAGCTCGGGCGCCAGGTCGGCGAGCTCCGGGGCCTTGGCGACGAGCTCCTGCACCCGGTTCTCCCCGAGCAGGACGCGGCGGGCCGCGCCGGCGGTGGTGGCGGTGGCCGCCATGTCCGCGAGCAGCGCGGCGCGGACCGTGGCGGCGTCCTGGGTCTTGGTGGCGAGCAGCAGCCGCACGGACCCGGGCGTGCGGCCGGCGGCGGACTCCGCGGCGGCGATCCGGGAGCGCACGCGCGCGAGCCGCTCCGCCAGTCCCGACGAGGTCATGTGCCCGACCCTAGCCTCCGCACCGCCCGCGCCCGCGCGTCAGCCGCGCGCGATCGGGGCGACCGTCGCGCCGGTCATCCGCACGAGGTCGTCGGGGGCGAGCTCGACGTCGAGCCCGCGCCGGCCGCCGGAGACGAAGACGGTGTCGAACAACCAGACGGTCTCGTCCACCACCGTCGGGTGCGCCGACCTCTGCCCGAGCGGCGAGATGCCGCCCACCACGTACCCGGTGGCGCGCTCGGCGGCGGCCGGGTCGGCCATCGCGGCCTTCTTGCCGCCGGCGGCCTGTGCGAGCGCCTTGAGGTCGAGCGTGCCGGTCACGGGCACCACGGCGACGGTGAGCGTGCCGTCCACGCTCGTCATCAGCGTCTTGTACACCTGCTCCGGGTCGACGCCGAGCACCTCGGCGGCCTCGAGCCCGTACCCGAGGGTGGTGTGCGGGTCGTGCTCGTAGGCGTGCGCGGTGTGCGGCACCCCGGCCGCGGCGAGGGCGACGAGGGCGGGCGTGCCGGACGGCTGCTGCTTGCGGCTCACGGGCACCAGCCTAGGACGGCCCGGCCCGGCCGCCGGGGTCAGACCGCGAGGCCGACCAGGGTGCCGACGCCGTAGGTGACGACCATCGCCAGCGAGCCGCCGACGACGTTGCGCACGACGGCGCGCGCCACGGGCGACCCGCCGAGCCGCGCGCTCACGGTGCCGGTGACGACCAGGGCGATCACGACCGCGGCGAAGGTGGCGACCACGCGGCCGCCGCCCCACGGGGCGAGCACGACGAGCAGCGGGACCAGGCCGCCGCTGATGAACGCGAGCAGCGACGCGAGGGCCGCGTGCCACGGGTTGACGAGCTCCGCGTCGGGCGCGAGCCTGCCGTGCGCGCGCAGCACCTGCTCGGCGTCGCGCTGGCTGCTCACGGACACGTACTCGCCGGCGGCCATCGACAGGGCGCCGGCGACGAGCGAGGCCACGCCCGCGACGACGATGGCGGTCACGTCGCTGGCCGCGCCGGCGACGCCGACCACGGTGGCGGCGATGGAGACGATGCCGTCGTTCGCGCCGAGCACGCCCGCGCGCAGCCAGTTGATCCGGCCGGCCGTCGGGAGGTCCCGCTCCGGCGCCGCGGCCGCGCGGACGGCACCGGGCGCGGCGGTCCGCTCGGGGTCCAGGAGGTGGCTCGACAGGCTGTTCATGCCTCCACGGTAAGCCGGTTCTGACGCGGTGTCATCACAGGAAAGGCTGCCCTGACCTGCGGAAACGCAGGTTTGCCTTGCCTTCTCTGGAACGACTCCAGCGTCTCCGCAGGTCAGAGCGGGCCGACCGCGAGCACCCGCAGGACGACCTCCCCGGCGGCGTCGGAGGCGGGCAGGTCCACCAGCGCGTCGATGCGCCAGTCGTGGTCGCCCGCGGGGTCGTCGAGCAGCTGCCGCACGAACCAGAGGTCCCCGCGGGCGCCCGCCTCCCCGTGGTCCGCCGGGCGCTCGTCCACCTGGAACAGCGCCGGGCCGCGCGCGGCGGGGCCGGTGAGGATCTCGTCGTGGTCGTCGTAGTACGGGTCGAGCGCGTCGCCCCAGCGGTCGGCGGTCCACGCGGCGTCCTCGGCGTCCAGGTCGCCGAGCGCGGCCAGCGCCGGGTACGCCTCCCGCGCCGCCAGGTCGACCCGGCGGAACAGGGCGCCGCGCACGAGGGCGCGGAACACGCGCCGGTTGGTCGTCACGGGCGGGGGAGCGTCGTCCTCCGGCCGGGACGCGGTCACGGTGGCGTCGTCCAGGTCCTCCGGGTGCGCGAGGCGCTCCCACTCGTCCAGCAGGCTCGAGTCCGTGCGGCGGACCAGGTCGCCCAGCCACTCGACGATCTCGTGCAGCTCCTCGGTGCGGGCGTCGTCGGGCACGGTCTGGCGCAGCGCCCGGAACGCGTCCGCGAGGTACCGCAGCAGCACGCCCTCGGTGCGGTCCAGCTGGTAGAGCGAGACGTACTCCGCGAACGTCGCGGCGCGCTCGTGCATGTCCCGCACGACCGACTTCGGGGACAGCTCGTGGTCGGCCACCCACGGGTTCGTCTGCTTGAAGATCTGGAAGGTCCCGCCGAGCAGGTCCGCCAGCGGGCGCGGGTAGGTCACGTCCTCCAGCAGCGCCATGCGCTCCTCGTACTCGATGCCGTCGGCCTTCATCGCCGCGACCGCCTCGCCGCGGGCGCGGTTCTCCTGCGCCGCGAGCACCTGGCGGGGGTCGTCGAGCGTGGCCTCGATGACCGACACGACGTCGTGCGCGTACCCCGGGTCCTCGCGGTCCAGCAGGTCCAGCGCCGCGTACGCGAACGGGGACAGCGGCTGGTTCAGCGCGAACGTCGGCGGCACGTCCAGGGTGAGCCGGACCGTCCGGCGCAGCCGCTCGGGGCCGGGACCGGGCACGACCACGCGCTCCACGACCCCCGCGGTGCGCAGCGACCGGTAGATCGCGACCGCCTGCCGCACGAGCCGGCCGCGCGCCGCCTCGGGCTCGTGGTTGTCGAGCAGCAGGTGGCGCATCGTCTCGACCGGGTCCCCGGTGGGGCGGGCCAGCACGTTGAGCACCATCGCGTGCGTCACCGAGAACGACGACGTCAGCGGCTCGGGCTCGGCGTCGCGCAGCCGCTCGAACGTCTTGTCCGTCCAGTTGACCATCCCGGGCGGCGCCTGCTTGCGGACGATCTTCTTGAGCTTCTTCGGGTCGTCCCCGGCCTTCTGCAGCGCCTTGCGGTTCTCGATCACGTGCTCCGGGGCGAGCACCAGCACCTCGCCCGTCGTGTCGAACCCGGCGCGGCCGGCCCGCCCGGCGATCTGGTGGAACTCGCGCGCCGACAGGTGCCGCATCCGCGTGCCGTCGTACTTGACCAGCGACGTGAGCAGCACGGTGCGGATCGGCACGTTGATCCCGACGCCCAGGGTGTCGGTGCCGCACACGACGCGCAGCAGCCCCTTCTGGGTCAGCCGCTCCACCACCCGGCGGTACTTCGGGAGCATGCCGGCGTGGTGCACGCCGACGCCGTGCCGCAGCAGGCGGGACAGCGTGCGGCCGAAGCCGGGCCCGAACCGGAAGTCGCCGAGCTCGTCGGCGATGCGGTCCCGCTGCTCGCGGGAGGCCAGCGTCATCGACAGCAGGGACTGCGCCCGCTCGACCGCCTCCTTCTGCGTGAAGTGCACGACGTACACGGGGGAGCGGCCGGTCTGCACCAGCATCTCCAGCAGCTCGTGCAGCGGCTCGACCTCGTAGGAGAACGACAGCGGCACCGGGCGCTCCGCGTCGTCCACGACCGCCACGGCGGTGCCGGTGCGGCGCTCGAGGTCGTCGCGGAAGAACGTGACGTCGCCGAGCGTGGCCGACATGAGCAGGAACTGCGCCCGCGGGAGCTCCAGGAGCGGCACCTGCCACGCCCAGCCGCGCTGCGGGTCGGCGTAGTAGTGGAACTCGTCCATGACGACCAGCCCGACGTCGGCGTCGGGGCCGTCGCGCAGCGCCTGGTTGGCGAGGATCTCGGCCGTGCAGCACACGATGGGCGCGCTCGCGTTGACCGCCGAGTCGCCGGTCATCATGCCGACGTTCGCGGACCCGAAGATCTCGACCAGCGCGAAGAACTTCTCGCTGACCAGCGCCTTGATCGGTGCGGTGTAGTACGAGCGCCGGCCCTGGGCCAGGGCCACGGCGTGCGCCGCGACGCCCGCGAGCGACTTGCCCGACCCGGTGGGCGTCGACAGGATCACGTGGCTGCCCGTGACGAGCTCGAGCAGCGCCTCCTCCTGGTGGGGGTACAGCGTCAGGCCCTGCTCACCGGCCCACGTGGTGAACGCTGCGTAGAGCGCGTCGGGGTCCTGTGCGGCGTCCCCGGTGGGCAGGCGGTCGGCGAGCTTCTCGGGCATCCCGCGATCCTCGCACGGTGCGCTGGTGTCAGGTCGCGTCCCACAGCAGCCGGTGGAACGCGATCCGGTCGGGGTCGGGCGCGAGCCCGTACGCGTCGTACACCGTGCCGGCGTACCCGGGGCCGTAGTTCCACTCGGTGCTCCACGCCGCGACCGCGAGGTCCGCCCAGCGGTCGGCCACGCCGAGGCTGCCGAGGTCGACGTGCGCGGTCCACCGGCCGTCGTCGCCGATCAGCGTGTTCGGTGCGCACGCGTCGCCGTGGCACACCACGAGCAGGTCGACGTCGGGGACGTCGCGCAGCCGGGCCCGCGCCTCGGCGACCGTGAGGTCGCGGTGCTCGGGCGACCACCCGGCCGGGGTGTCGCCCGCGTCGAGGTGCTCCAGGGCCCGGGTGACGCGCTCGGCGGTCGACCAGGAGAACGGGCAGTCGCCCACGGGCAGCGCGTCGTGCAGCGCGCGCAGCCCCTCGCCGATCGCCGCGGCGGCCTCGGCGGGCCGGTCGACCCACGGCGCCGAGACCGCGGACCGCCCCCGCAGCGCCGCCGTGACGAGCCACGCGCCCTCGTCGTCGGCACCCTGCTCGAGCACCTCCGGCACGCTCGTCCACCGGGCAGCCCACGCGAGCCGTGCCGCCTCGGCGGCCAGGTCCAGCCCGGTGACGCCCGCCGGCGCCCACTTGACGTAGCGCTCGGCGCCGACGCGGAACGTCAGGCCGCCCAGCTGGTTCTCCCAGACCGGCTCGAGCCGGGCGCCGCCCGCGACCCGCTCGACGGCCGCGGGCACGGCGACGGGGCCGGTGGGTACGCCGGCGAGGGCGCGCGGGGTCGTGTCGTCGGCAGGGGGCACGACGTCGATCGTGCCACCGCGCGCGCGTCAGATGCCGAGCACGGCCTTCGCGATCGTGAAGTACACGACCAGCCCCGTGGTGTCGACGAACGTCGAGATGAACGGTGCCGACACGATCGCGGGGTCGATGCCGACGCGCTTGGCGAGCAGCGGCACGCTCGACCCGACGGTCGTCGCGAGCGTGCACACCGCGACCACGGTCAGCGCGAGCACGAGCCCGATCTGCGGCCCCGCGACGAGGATCGCGGGCCCCACGCCGACGGTCGCGAGCGTGACGCCCAGCAGCAGGCCCGTGAGCATCTCGCGGCCCACGACGCGCAGCGTGTCGGACGGGCGGACGTCGCCGACCGCGCTCGCGCGCACGACCGTCGTCGCGGCCTGCGAGCCGGCGTTGCCACCCGTGCCGATGAGCAGCGGCACGAACAGCGCGAGCGCGACGACCTGCGACAGCTCGGCCTCGTAGAACGACTGCACGCCGACCGTGAGCGTGGCGGCCACGATGAGCAGCAGCAGCCACACCACGCGCGCCCGGACCAGGCCCAGCACCGACACCGACAGGTAGGGGCGGCGCAGCGGCTCGGACCCGCCGGTGCGCGCGGAGTCCTCGTCGTCCTCGGCCTCGAGCACGCGCATCGCGTCGTCGACCGTGAGGACGCCCACGAGGCGGTCCTCGGCGTCGACCACGGGCACGCCGACGAACCCGCCGTCGCGCACGACGTTGGCCGCGCGCTCGGCCGGGTCGGTCACGCGCACGGTCGTCGCGGGGGACGTCATGACGTCGTCGACGAGCGCGGCGGGGTCGCTGAGCACGAGGCGGCGCAGCGACACGACGCCCACGACGCGCCGACCGGGGCCGACGACCGGGACCACGTACACGGTCTCGGCGTCCTCGCCGGCGGCGCGGACGCGCGCGATGGTGTCGGCCACGGTCGTGCCGAGGGGGACCGAGACGACCTCGGGAGACATGCGCCGGCCGGCGCTCTCCTCGGGGTGGCCGAGCAGCGCGGTCGTCGCGGCGCGCTCGGCGGCCGACAGCCCGGAGAGCAGGCGCCGGGCGACGCCCGCGGGCAGCTCGTCGAGCAGCGCGGCGCGGTCGTCGGGGTCGAGCGCGTCGAAGATCCCGGCGGCCTCGCCGGCGAGCGCGTCGACGAGCTCGACCTGCAGCGCCGGGTCGAGGTCCTCGAAGACCTCGACCGCGCGGTCCTTGCGCAGCAGTCGGAACGCGACGGCGCGCCGCGTGGGTCCCAGTCGGCCGAGCTCGTGCACGACGTCGGGCACGTCGAGCCGGTCGAGGCGCGTGCGCAGGTCGCGCAGCGCGGGCGTGTCGGTGTGCTCCGGCGTCGTGGCGGTGCGGTCGTCGGCCATGCCGCGCTCCTCCCGTGCGTCCGGTGGGTGGGGTCGACCCGCGGGCGGCGGCCCGATCGGGTGCGGCCCGCGCGGCGCGGGCCCCTGGCAGGGTACGGGGCACACCGCCGAGGCACCCGAGCAGGACCTACGCACCGGTAACTTACGGTTGCGTAGGTTACGATCGGCCCGTGACGCAGCACCGCTCCGCACCCGTCGACCTCCCCGCCGCGTGGCCCGTCGGCGTCCCGCGCGACGTCGAGATCCCCAACGAGCCGCTCACCGCGACGCTCGACCGCGCCGTGCGCGAGCACCCCGACCGCGTCGCGGTCGACTTCCTCGGCGCGACCACCACGTACCGCGAGCTCGGCGAGCGCGTCGAGCTCGGCGCGCGCGTGCTGCACGGTCTCGGCGTGCGCGCGGGCGACCGCGTCGCGCTCGTGCTGCCCAACTGCACGTCGCACCTCGTGGCGTTCTGGTCCGTGCTGCGCCTCGGCGCCGTCGTCGTCGAGCACAACCCCACCTACACGGCCGACGAGCTCGCGCACCAGCTCGCCGACTCCGGCGCGACCGTCGCGCTCGTCTGGGAGCAGGCCGTGCCGCGCGTCCTGGAGGCGCAGGACCGCACCGCCCTGCGCCGCGTCGTGGCGGTCGACCTGTCCGCCGACCTGCCCCGCGCGGCCCGCGCCGCGCTGCGGCTGCCGCTGCCCGCCGAGGGGACCCCGCCGACGGGCTACGACACCGCAGTGGTGCTCGAGCTGCGCGACGAGGTCGCCACCGACGAGGTGCGGGCCCTGCTCGCCGCCGTGGGCGACCCGCTGCTGCTGGCGCTTCCCGGCCTGGTGGAGATCGTCGTCGAGGACGACGGCGCCGATCAGCCGGTGCGGCGCATCGCGCAGGTGGGGGACCGGTGGCATGTGGCGTCCGCGCAGGGCGAGCTGGACCTCGCGCTGCTCGCCGACCGGCCCGTCGAGGAG
>JAEWGQ010000330.1 GCA_023388235.1 Actinomycetes bacterium
CCGCACGGCCGCGCGCCGCGTCGGCCTCCGCGAGCACCGCCGTCGCCGGGACGCCCACCGCGCGCACCCCGACGCTGCCCACGGCCAGGCCGTCGACGGCACGCCCCGTGCGCGCCCCGCGGATCGCCTGACCGGCCCCGGACCACAGGAACGCCCCGACCAGCGCACCCCAGGCGACGGCCACGAAGTCCGGCCGCGCGCCCTGCAGCAGCGGCACCAGCAGCACCCAGGCGGCGAACGCGACCGCGACGACGCGCCCCGCCCACCCGGCGACCAGCGTCGCCCGGCGCCGGTCGCCCGACACGCCCCAGACGACGGCCTCGAGCACCTGGCCGCCGTCCAGCGGCAGCCCCGGGACCAGGTTGAACACGCCCACGAACCCGTTGGCGTACGCCGCGGCGACCAGCACGGTGGCGGCGACGCCGAACGGGTCGACCGCCCGGGCCAGCAGCGTGAACACCAGAGCGAGCAGCAGGTTCGCGAGCGGCCCGACCACCGCGACCAGGCCGCTGCTCAGCGGGGTGATCCGGCCGCCGTACGCCGTGTGCCCGCCGATCAGCGTGAGCGCGTACTCGTGCACGTGCAGCCCCCGCGACCGCGCGGTCAGGCCGTGCGCCAGCTCGTGCACCAGGATCGACACGAGCAGCAGCACCGCGATCACGAGGGCGACCACGTACGTCGACCCCGTGCCCAGCCACGGCGCGCGCACCCGCACGGTCGGCGCGAACACCAGCGCGATGAGCGCCACCATGAGCAGGCTGCTCGGCGTCAGGACGACCGGCGACCCGGCCACCCGCCCCACGACCCAGCCGCGCGTCCGGTTCTCCACCGGGCCAGGCTACGGGGACGCGCGGGGTGCCCGGGTGGTGGCCCGGTCGGGCGGGCCCGGGCTGGGGGCCGGGGCGCGTGGCCCGGGGCGATCAGGCGGGGCGGGTGGCCCGGCACCGGCCGTGCCCGCGGGTGCGCACGTGCCGGGCGTGTCGGTGGTCGCCCCTAGGCTCGACACCGTGACGACCACCGACCCGCAGCTGCTCGCCCCCGTGTCCGTCGACGCCGCCGACGCGGGCGACGTCGAGGCCCCGGCCGAGCCGCGCGTGCCGGGCCTGTCCCCCTCGCGCGCGAACGACTTCCAGCAGTGCCCGCTGCTGTTCCGGCTCCGCGTCGTCGACAAGCGCCCGGAGCCCCCGAGCTCCGCCGCCGCGCGCGGCACGCTGGTGCACACGGTGCTCGAGCGCCTGTACGACCTGCCGCTGGGCGAGCGCACGCCGGCCGCCGCGCACGCGCTGGTCCCCGAGGCGTGGGACCGCCTGCTCGAGCGGTCGCCCGAGGTGACCACGCTGTTCGCATCGGACGACGAGCGCGAGGCGTGGCTCGGCACCGCCCGGCTGCTGCTCGACACCTACTTCACGCTGGAGGACCCGAACCGCCTGCAGCCCGGGGACCGCGAGCTCGCGGTCCGGACCCTGCTCGAGGACGGGCCCCAGCTGCGCGGCATCGTGGACCGGCTCGACGTCGCCCCCGACGGCGCCCTGCGCGTGGTCGACTACAAGACGGGCCGGTCGCCGAACCCCGGCTTCGAGGGCTCGGCGCTGTTCCAGATGCGCTTCTACGCCTACGTGCTGTGGCGCGAGCGCGGCGTCCTGCCGGCGATGCTCCAGCTCGTCTACCTGGGCGACGGGCAGATCCTGCGGCACGCCCCGTCGGAGGCGGAGATGCGCACGCTCGAGCTCCGGCTCCGGGCGCTGTGGTCGCAGATCGAGGAGGCCGCGCGGACCGGCGAGTGGCGTCCGCGCCGGTCGCGGCTGTGCGACTGGTGCGCGCACCAGGACGTGTGCCCGGCGTTCGGCGGCACCCCGCCGGAGATCCCCGAGGGTGCGGTCGAGCGCGCCCTCGGGATCACCCCGCTGCCGCAGGCCTCCTGACGCGGGGACCGCGGACCCCCGGAACGACCACGCCCCACCGGGCACCGCGGCCTCGCTGCACGACCGGGCACGACCGCGCGTCGCCCAGCACCGCGGCCTCGCTGCACGACCGGGCACGACCGTGCGCCACCGGGACCGTGGCCCCGGCGGCGCACCCGTCGCCCGTCCACCCGCCGCCGCTCCCCCCGCGGCGGCGGCACACCGTCACCCGCCGCCGCTCCCCCCGCGGCGGCGGGAGCCCGTCACCCCGCCGGGAGCCAGGTCCGGACCGCGGTCACGAGGGCCACGACCCCGTTGGTCAGCGTCGGCTCGATCACCGGCGCGTAGTGCGGCGAGTGGTTCGACGGCACCGTGAGCAGCGCGGGGTCCGTCATGTCGCCCGTCGTGAAGAGCGACGGGTCGGTCCCGCCCAGCAGCCAGTACGACAGCGGCGCCCCGGCCGCCGTGGCCAGCACCCCGACGTCCTCGCTGCCGGCACCGGCCCCCGGGTCGAGGATCTTCGCCGGCCCGAGCCACGCCGCGAAGGCCTCCAGCGTCCGCCCGAGCGCGGCGGCGTCGTTGACCACCACGGGGAACCGCTCGATCTCCGTGATCTCGGGCTCCTGCGGGGCGCCGGCCGTCGCGGCCTCGCCCCGCACGATCCGCCCCACCGCGTCGAGGACCCGCTGGCGCACGTCGGTGTCGTACGTGCGGATGTTGAGCTGCAGCTCGGCCTCGCCGGGGATGACGTTGGCGGCGTCCCCGGCGTGCACCGAGCCGACGGTGAGCACGGTCGTCGCGGTGCTGGGCACCTCCCGCGACACCACGGTCTGCAGCCGCAGCACGGTCGCCGCCGCGATGACCACCGGGTCGATCGACGCCTCCGGCATGGAGCCGTGCGCGCCACGGCCGACCAGCCGCACCCGCAGCGAGTCCGACCCGGCGTACGACGCGCCCGCGTGCCCGGCGATCACGCCGGCCGGCAGCGGCGCGACGTGCTGCCCGAGGACGACGTCCGGCCGGGGGAACCGGTCGAACAGGCCGTCGTCGACCATCGCCTGCGCGCCCTGCCCGAGCTCCTCGGCCGGCTGGAACACGACGAGCAGCGTCCCGGACCACCGCGTCCGGTCCTGCACCAGCGCGTGCGCGGCACCGAGCAGGCAGGTCGTGTGCAGGTCGTGGCCGCACGCGTGGTCCACGGGCACGGTCTTGCCGCTCTCGTCCGTGGCCGTCTGCGTGCTGGCGTAGTCGAGGCCCGTCTCCTCACGGACCGGCAGCGCGTCCATGTCGGCCCGCACCAGCGCGGTCGGGCCCGCACCGTTGCGGAGCACGCCCACGACGCCCGTCCGGCCGACGCCCGTGGTCACGTCGAACCCGAGCGCGGTCAGGCGCTCGGCCACCAGGCCGGCGGTGCGGGTCTCGTGGAACCCGAGCTCGGGGTGCCGGTGCAGGTCCTTGTAGAGGTCGGCGAGCCCCGGGTCGACGTCGACGCCCTCGTGCGCCGGCGTCGACCCGGTGGTGCTCGTCGTCACGCGTCCTCCTCGAACGCCGTCCGCAGGCGGTCCTCGTCCTCGCGCGACAGGTTCGTCTGGATCAGCTCACCGGTGACGCCCTGCTCCTTGAGCGCGTGCAGCACGCGGTCCGGGACGGTCGTCGACGAGAGCACGAACAGCGCCGAGGTGCCCGGCGTGACCTTGCTGCGCACCGAGTCGATGAAGTCGTCGTCGATCCCGACGTCCGTCATCGCGCCGCCCAGGGCACCCGCCGCGGCCCCGACCGCCGCGCCGATGAGCGGCATGAAGAACAGCAGGCCGAACAGCAGGCCCCAGAACGTGCCGCCCAGCGCGCCGAGCGCCGTGAGGTTGGTGGCCTGCCGCGTCTTCGGCTTCTTCTTGTCCGGCGCCCACGACACGGTGGCGGCGTCGTGCACCTGGATGAGCTCCTGCTTCTGCAGCGCCATGAGCGCGTGCTCGGCCTGCTCCGCCCCCTCGGGGGTGTCGAACTTCCACACGCTGAGTGTCGCCATCGGTCGGCTCCTCGTCCGTCGTTCGTCCGGCCGCGCCCCGGTCGGGGTGCGGCAGTCCCCTCGGGGGGCGGCGGCTCAGATCCGCTGACCCCAGAGGTAGCCCGCTGCGGCGAGGGCGATGCCGCTCGCCAGGACGCCCACGCCGTAGAGCAGGGCCGTCCCGTAGTGCCGTGCGCGCACCAGCTCGACCGTCTCGTAGCTGGCGGTGCTGAACGTCGTGTAGCCGCCGAGGAACCCGGTGCCGAGCACGAGGCTCAGCTCCGTGCCGACGAACCGCCCGGCCACGAGCCCGGTGAGCAGGCCGAGCACGAACGAGCCGGGCAGGTTGATCAGGGCGGTCGGCCAGGGGAACGTCGAGGACACCCGCCTGCGGATCAGCGCGTCCACCACGTACCGCAGCGCCGCGCCGACGCCGCCGGCGAGGCACAGCAGCACGAACGTCCCGGCGTTCACGCCGGCACCCCGCGACGTCCCCGCGCCCCGAGGGCCATCCCGGCCACCGTGGCCAGGGCGCCCACGAGCACGGTGCCGAACGCGTACACCAGACCGAGGCCGATGCGGTCGCGGTCCAGCAGCAGGACGGTGTCGGTCGCCAGGGAGCTGTACGTGGTGAAGCCGCCGCAGAACCCGGTGCCGAGCAGCAGCTTCAGGCGGGCCGCACGCGGCCCCGCGGGATCGCCGGCGGCACCTCGCGCGAGCGCCTGGTAGAGCCACCCCAGCAGGAAGGCGCCGACGACGTTGACGAGGCAGACGACCACCTCGACGCCCTCGATCTCGGGCACCGCGAGCGAGATGCCCTCCCGGCCGGCCACACCGGCGACGCCGCCGGCGAGGACGACGGCGGCGGCACCCAGCCGCGGGCCCGGACGAGGTCGCGGCCGCGCCGCCCGGGCACGCCGTCCCGGCGGTCCGGGCGGCGCGTGCCGCGACCCGGTGAGACCCCCCTGCATTTCTCTCACGGGCCGACCATAGGACGGCTCGTGCATTTTGGCGAGCCCGGGAATGCGAGGCCCCGGGCGTTGCCGCAGGTCCGGGGAACGGGCTGTCACGGGGTGCTTGACGGCTGAATTACCCCCGCGATGACAGCGGCCTCATCCGTCGCGGGTGAGTGACACCTCTGCAATTCAGCACAAAGGTGTCCGTTTTGCGTCCGTGGTCACGACGGAACCCCAGGTGGGCGGCGTTTTCGACCGCACCACTTGCGCCCTGCGCCGCGACCGGAGGTAGTCTCGAAAGGTGGGCGCAGGGGGCGTTCACGCAAGGCCTGGGAAAGGTCGTCAGATGAATCTCACGCCACGCGAGATCGACAAGCTCTACGTGTACCAGGTGGCCGAGCTCGCCCGTCGCCGGCGCGAGCGGGGCACCCGGCTGAACCTGAGCGAGGCCCAGGCCCTGATCTCCGAGGCCATCCTCGAGGGCGCCCGCGACGGCAAGTCCGTCGCCGAGTGCATGGAGCTGGGCAAGCACGTCGTCTCCGAGTCCGACTGCATGCCCGGGGTGCGCGAGCGGCTGAGCCTGCTGCAGGTCGAGGCGACGTTCCCGGACGGCAGCAAGCTGGTGTCCTGCCACGACCCCGTCGCGGCCTGAGCCATGACCGGGACGGTCGAGGCGACCGACGGGCTGGTCCTCGTCGCCGGGCACGAGAGCGCGTACGGCGCGGAGCTCGAGGGGCTCGCCGCCGCGCTGCCGGGTGCGGTGGTGACCGTCGCCGGCCGGCCCCTGCACAACCAGGTGCAGCGCCTGCTCGACGCGGGCACGGAGGTCGTCACCGTCCTGCCGATGACGTGGGGCCGCGACCCCGTCATGGTCGCCGACACCGCGCGCACGCTGCGCTGGCTGCGGGACGGCGGCGCCAGCGGCCGCGTGGCGCTGACCAGCCCGTTCGGCACGATCGACCACCTGACGACGCTGCTGCGCAAGGCCGTCACGCGCACCCACGCGGAGCACCCGGGCGCCACGGTGCTCGTCGTCGCCCGGCGCGCCGACCCGTTCGACGACGCCGAGCTGCACCGGGTCGCGCACCTGGTCCGCACGCACGGCGCCGGGGTGCCGGTCGAGGTCGCGTGCGTCGCCGACGCGGGCGACCTGGCCGAGGCGGTCCGCCGCGCGCACCTCCTGGGCGCCGAGCAGGTCGTCGCCGTCCCCGCCGGCTTCGGCGCGACAGTGCCGGGCGCCGAGGCCCGCGACGACGTGCTGCTGCACGGACCGCTGCTGCCCGTCGCGGTGACGGCCCAGGTCGCCCGGCGCCGCCAGGCCGAGGCCCGGCACGCGCTCGCGCACGGCGACGACGGCATCGACGCCGGGCTCCTCGCCGACCACGGCCACGGCTACGCGCACTCGCACGGCGTCGGCGGCGACGACCACGGCCACACGCACGGTCACGACCACGGTCACGGCCACACGCACTCCCACCCGCTGGTCGGCGTCGCGCCCGGCTGACGGCAGGACGTCCGGCGCGAGGGGGCGCGCACCGGACGCCGGCACCCGCGTCCTCGACGTCGCGCGACCGCAGAACGACCGAGAAGCACGCGTGGAAGGAACAGCCATGCTCGGCAGCCCGAAATACCACCACACCGACGAGGACATCGAGCTCAATGCCGGACGCGCGACGGTGACCCTCACCGTCAGCAACACCGGCGACAGAGCCGTCCAGGTCGGGTCGCACTTCCATTTCTTCGAGGTGAACCGCGCGCTGCTCTTCGAGCGCGAGAAGGCGTACGGGATGCACCTCGACATCCCCGCGGGAACGGGCGTCCGGATCGAGCCCGGTGACACCCGCGAGGTGACCCTCACGGCATTCGCGGGATCGCGGTTCGTGTACGGGTTCAACAACCTCGTCGACGGCGGTCTCGACGCCGGTCAGACCCGCATCGACGCGCTCGCCCGCCTGAAGCAGCGCCAGTTCCACGACGGCGCACCCGGCGGCAGCGCGGGCACGTCGACGTCCACGTCCGAGGGAGAGCACTGATGGCCACCGTGTCCCGCAAGCAGTACACGGACCTGTTCGGTCCGACCACCGGCGACCGGGTGCACCTGGCCGACTCCGACCTGGTCATCGAGATCGAGCGGGACTACAACGAGGGCCACTACGGGGACGAGGTCGTGTACGGCGGCGGCAAGACCGCCCGCGACGGCATGGCCGCCGACCCGCAGGCCACCGGCGCCCACGGCGCGCTCGACCTCGTGATCACGAACGCCATCGTGCTCGACCCGGTGCTCGGCGTCGTCAAGGGCGACATCGGGGTGAAGGACGGCCGGATCGTCGGCGTCGGCAAGTCGGGCAACCCGCACCTGCAGAGCGGGGTGGACCCGCGGCTCGTCGTCGGCGCCGTCACCGAGGTCATCTCGGGCGAGCACCTCATCGCCACCGCCGGCGGCATCGACAGCCACGTGCACTACATCTCCCCGCAGCAGGCCCAGGCCGCGCTGTCGAACGGCATCACGACGCTGTTCGGCGGCGGCACCGGCCCGACCGACGCGACGAACGGCGTCACGACGACGCCCGGCGTCTGGCACATCCACCGGATGCTGCAGGCCGCGGAGCAGATGCCGGTCAACATGGGGTTCCACGGCAAGGGCAACGGCTCGCTGCCCGCGGCGCTCGCCGAGCAGATCAGGGCCGGGGCGGCGGCGCTCAAGGTCCACGAGGACTGGGGCGCGACACCGGCCGCGCTGAGCAACGCCCTCGCCATCGCGGACGAGTTCGACGTCCAGGTGTCGCTGCACTCGGACAGCCTCAACGAGGCGGGGTTCGTCGAGGACACGCTGTCGGCGATCAACGGCCGGACGATCCACACCTTCCACACGGAGGGCGCCGGCGGCGGGCACGCGCCCGACATCATGAAGGCGGCGAGCTACCCGAACGTGCTGCCCTCGTCGACCAACCCGACGCTCCCCTACACCGTGAACTCGGTGGACGAGCTGCTGGACATGGTCATGGTCTGCCACCACCTGTCGCACGACATCCCCGAGGACGTCGCGTTCGCGGACTCCCGCGTCCGCGCCGAGACGATCTCCGCGGAGACCGTGCTGCACGACGAGGGCGTCATCTCGATGTTCTCCTCCGACTCGCAGGCGATGGGGCGCGTGGGCGAGACGTTCACCCGGGCGTTCCAGACCGCGCACCACAATAAGGACAAGCGCGGCAAGCTCCCCGAGGACGCCGAGGGCAACGACAACTTCCGGGTGCTGCGGTACCTCGCGAAGGTGACGATCAACCCGGCGATCACGCAGGGCGTCTCGGACCACATCGGGTCGCTCGAGGACGGCAAGCTCGCGGACATCGTGCTGTGGCCGGTCGACTCGTTCGCGGTCAAGCCGCGTCTCGTGCTCAAGGGCGGCCTCATCAACTGGGCGCTCATGGGCGACCCGAACGCCTCGCTCCCGACGCCGCAGCCGGTGTACTACCGGCCGATGTTCGGGGCATTCGGCGGGGCGCAGCAGGCCACGCGCGTGACGTTCATGTCCCAGGCGGCGATCGCGGCCGGCGTGCCGGAGGCCCTCGGGCTGCGCAGCCAGGTGCTCCCGGTGCGGCGCTGCCGCGGGATCGGCAAGGAGCACATGGTCCGCAACGACCGCACCCCGCGGATCGAGGTCGACCCCGAGACGTACAAGGTCACGTACGACGGCAAGCCCGCGCACATCGAGCCGGCCGCCACGCTGCCCATGACCCAGCTGTTCTTCCTGGCCTGAGGCCATGACGGACACCGCCGCGCTGCTCGTCAGCCTGCAGCTGTCGGACTCCGCCTTCCCGAGCGGCTTCTACACGATGTCGCACGGCCTCGAGGGGTTCAGCCAGGCGCGGCGGGTCGACGCCGGCGGGGTGCGGGAGCTGATGACGGACATGCTCGTGCACGGGGTGGGTCCGGGTGACGCCACGGCGCTCGCCCGGGCCCACGAGGCCGCGGTGGCCGGCGACTGGGAGCAGGTGCGCCGGGTGGACCGGCTGCTCCTGGCGACGAAGCTCAACGCCGAGCTGCGCACGGCGAGCGTGCGCAGCGGGCACCAGCTGACGGCCATCGCCCGCGAGGCCATCGGCGGACCGGAGCTCGACGAGTGGAGCCGGGCGGTCACCGCCAAGGAGACCCCCGGGTGCCAGCCGGTCGCGACGGCGGTGGCCTACGCGGCCGCCGGCGTCGGGACCGAGCAGGCGGTCGTGTCGGACCTGTCCGCCTGGGCGGTGAGCTTCCTCGGGGCCGCCCTGCGCCTGCGGCTGTCGGACCACCGGCAGGTCCAGGTGGTGCTCCACGCGGTCGGCCCGGTGATCGCCGCGGTCGCCGCCGACGCGCTCCGGCGCACCACGGACGACCTCGGGGGCTGCGTCCCCACGGCCGACGTCATGTCCGCGCAGCACGAGCACGCGGAAGCCCGGCTCTTCGCGAGCTGAGACACGAGAACGGGGAGAGGCTCCATGAGCGAGAACGTGCTGAGGATCGGCATCGGCGGTCCGGTGGGCTCGGGCAAGACGGCCCTGGCGGAGGCGCTGGTACCCCGGTTGATCGCCGCGGGTCGCAGCCCCGCCGTCATCACGAACGACATCTACACGCAGGAGGACGCGCAGCACGTGCGGCGCGAGCTCGCGGGCATCCTCGACGCCGACCGCGTCGTGGGCGTCGAGACGGGCGCGTGCCCGCACACCGCGGTCCGGGACGACCCCACGATGAACCTCGCGGTCGGCGCGGAGCTGCTCGAGCGCTTCCCCGACGTCGACACGCTCGTGTACGAGTCCGGTGGCGACAACCTCACGCTGACCTACTCCCCCGCCCTGGCGGACGTGTTCGTGTTCGTCCTCGACACCTCCGAGGGCGAGAAGATGCCCCGCAAGCGCGGCCCGGGCATCACGGACTCGGACGTGCTGGTCATCAACAAGACCGACATCGCCCAGTACGTGCGCACGGACCTCGCGCAGATGGAGTCGGACGCGCACCGGGTCCGCGACGGCCGGCCGGTGGTGCTGACCAACGCGCTCACCGGGGACGGCGTCGACGAGCTGCAGCAGCGCATCCTCGCGGTCTGGGGCGAGCGGGCCGGAGCGCTCGCGCGATGAGCCGCCCGGCCGCCGGAGGGCTGGTGCTGCCGACCCGCGCGGAGGCGGGCGGCGGC
>JAEWGQ010000357.1 GCA_023388235.1 Actinomycetes bacterium
CGGCTGCCGCTGCCGCGCCGGCCGCTGCCGCGCCGTCCGGTGGCTGGGCCGCCGGGGTGTCGGCGTACGGCATCGGCGGGCTCGGCAGCGCGATCAACGCCGCACGGGCCGACGCCGGCCTGCCGGCGCTCGCCGTCGTCGGGTCGTCCACCCTCGCGGACCACGCCGCCGCGATGGCCGCCGCCGGGAGCATCTGGCACTCCGGGAACGACCACATCGTCGGCTGGGTGCAGCCCGCCAGCGACGCCGAGATGATCGCCGCCTACCTGAACTCCCCGCCGCACCGGGCGTGGATCCTCAAGGACGGCAAGTCGACCGTGGCGATCGGCGCCGTGACGCTGAACGGCCGGCTCTACACGGCGATGCGCTTCTCCTGACGCCTCAGCGCAGCGCCTGCGTCAGCCGGTCGAGCGCGAGGTCCAGGTCGTCGGGCTCGATCACCAGCGGGGGCGCGAGCCGGATCGTCGAGCCGTGCGTGTCCTTGGCGAGCACGCCCAGGCGCAGCAGGCGCTCGCACAGCTCGCGGCCGGTCATGCGCCCGGGGTCGACGTCCAGCCCGGCCCACAGGCCCACGCCCCGGCTGCCGGCCAGCAGGCCGGTGTCCACCAGGACGGCGAGCCGGTCGTGCAGGTGCGCGCCCAGCGTCCGGGCGCGCTCCTGGTAGGTCCCGGTGCGCAGCAGGTCCACCACCGCGATCCCGACGGCGCACGCCAGCGGGTTGCCGCCGAACGTGGACCCGTGCGTGCCCGCGGTCAGGACGCCGAGCACGTCCGGGCGCCCGACGACCGCGGACACCGGGAGCACGCCGCCCCCGAGCGCCTTGCCCAGGGTCACGAGGTCCGCGCGGACGTCCCACAGCTCCAGGGCGAACGTCGTCCCGGTGCGGCCCAGCCCGGACTGGATCTCGTCGGCGACGAGCAGCACGCCCGCCGCGGTGCACAGCTCCCGGACCGCGGGCCAGTACCCGTCCGGCGGCACGACGACCCCCTGCTCGCCCTGGATCGGCTCCAGCAGCACGGCCACCGTGGTCTCGTCGACCGCCGCGCGCAGCGCCTCGACGTCGCCGAACGGCACCACCCGGAACCCGGGGGTGTGCGGTCCGAACCCGTCGCGCGCCTCCGGGTCGGTGGAGAACGACACGATCGTCGTCGTCCGGCCGTGGAAGTTGCCCGCGGCCACGACCACCGTCGCCTGCCCCGCCGGCACGCCGCGCACCTCGTAGCCCCACTTGCGGGCCGCCTTGATCGCGGTCTCCACCGCCTCGGCGCCCGTGTTCATCGGCAGCACCATCGGCGCCGCCCCGTCCGCACCGGAGCCGGCGACGACCGGCCGGGCCAGGTCGGACAGCGCCGCGGCGAACGGGTGCAGCAGGTCGTGGTCGAACGCGCGGGACGACAGCGTGAGCCGGTCGAGCTGCGCGTGCGCCGCGGCGGTCAGCCCGGGGTGCCGGTGCCCGAAGTTGAGCGCCGAGTAGCCCGCCAGCAGGTCGAGGTAGGTGCCGCCGTCCACGTCGCGCACCCACGCGCCCTCGCCGGTCGTCAGCGTGACCGGCAGCGGGTGGTAGTTGCGCGCCAGCGGCCCGGCGTCGGCGTCCTCGGCCCCGCGGGCCGGGATCGTGGCGGTCATGGCGGCTCCCTCGTCGGGGGCGGGTGGCGGGTGGACGGCGGGTGGGGGCCGGGTCAGCGGCGGGTCAGCGCCGGATCTCCAGCGTGCAGCACTTCGCGCCGCCGCCGCCCTTGAGCAGCTCGCTGGTGTCGACCGGCAGCGGGCGCATCCCGCGGGCGGTCAGCTGGGCCGCCAGGTCGACGGCGCCCGGCGCTACGACGACGTTCAGGCCGTCGGACACGGCGTTCAGGCCGAGGCAGGCGGCGTCCCGCTCCGAGGCGATGACGGCGTCGGGGTAGCGGCGCTCCAGCTCGGCGCGCGAGGCGTCCGAGAACGCCGGCGGGTAGTACGCGACGAGCTCCGTGCCCGGCTCCGAGCTGAGCACGGCCAGCGCGGTGTCCAGGTGGTAGTAGTGCGGGTCGACCAGCTCGAGCGTCACGACCTCGCGGCCGGTGACCCGCGCGATCTCCTCGTGCGCGGCCCGGTCCGTGCGGAACCCGGTGCCGGCGAGCAGCACGTCCCCGACGGTGAGGATGTCGCCCTCGCCCTCGTTCACCTGCTCCGCGGTGTGGGTGACGAACCCGTGGTCGGCGAACCACTTCTCGTACGCCGGGCCCTCGGGGCCGCGCTCGGGGTAGCGGAACCGCGCCGAGTACACGACGCCGTCCACGACCGTGGCGCCGTTCGCCGCGTAGACCATGTCCGGCAGGCCCGGGATCGGGTCGATCGTGTCGACCGTGTGGCCCAGGGACTCGAACGTCTCGCGGAGGGTGCGCCACTGCTGCACCGCCAGGCCCGCGTCGGTGTACCGGGTCGAGTCCATCCACGGGTTGATCTCGTAGGAGACCGTGTAGTGGGTGGGCTCGCACATGAGGTAGTGCCGTGCGGTGGCCTGGGGCGTGGCGGTCATGGTGCTCCTCGAAGGTCCGGGGTCGTGGTCCGGGCGGCCACCTCGTCGGGGCACGTCCCCGACACTCTACGAGCCGCCCGGCCGGACATCATCGCGCGACGTTGCACCGCGACCGGCGAATCGTTGCGCGCATGGGCCGTCAACCGGCGGAACGTTGCGTCGCGGCCTCCCGTGCCGCGCGCCGCAGGACGAGCGCCAGCATCCCGTCCAGCAGCACGGCGGCGACGCCGCGGGTCAGGCCCGGGGGCAGCCCGCGCAGGTGCACCTGCTCCGACCACGTCACGCGGGCCCGGCCCGGCCCGAGGGCCGCGACCTCGATGCGCGCGGTGCCGAGCAGCACGGGGCCGTGCTTGACGAACACGGCGACCCCCGGCACCTGCCCGAGCGGCGGCTCGAACCGCTCGACGCGCATCCGGTCCACCAGCCCGCCGCCGCCCCGCCGCGCGGTCGGGCCGGACACCGCCACCACCACGTCGCCCGCGGCCGGCGCCGAGTCGTCCGGCCGCGGCTCCCACGCCCAGGAGCTGCCGCGCTCGCGCCGCAGCTCCACCCGGGTCAGCGG
>JAEWGQ010000361.1 GCA_023388235.1 Actinomycetes bacterium
GATGATGCCGGGTGCCGCGACGCCCGCCGCCCACGTGGCCGCTACCGGCGTGCCCGGTGCCGCCACGTCCGGTGCCGCGGGCGCCGGCGAGCGCCCCCGCCGCCGCGTCGCGCGCACCTGGCACGCCCGCGCCGTGGTGAACGCGACCGGCACGTGGACCCGCCCGTTCTGGCCGTCCGTCCCCGGCCGCGACGTGTTCGCCGGCACCCAGCTGCACACGCACGACTACCGCACGCCCGAGCAGCTCGCGGGCCGGCGGGTGCTGGTGGTCGGGGGCGGGATCTCCGCCGTGCAGCACCTGCTCGCCGTGCACCCCGTCGCGGCGTCCACCACGTGGGTGACCCGGCGGCCGCCGGACTGGCGCGACGAGGAGTTCTCCCCGGAGCTCGGCCGCGCGGCGGTCGCCCGGGTGGCCGAGCGCACGGCCGCCGGGCTGCCGCCGGGCAGCATCGTGTCGGCGACCGGCCTGCCGATGACGGCGGAGTACCGCGCGGGCATCGCGTCGGGGGTGCTGCGGGCGCGGCCCCTGTTCGCCCGCCTCGTGCCGGACGGTGCGGTGTGGGACGACGCGGCGGTGCGCGGTCCGCTCGCGGACGGCTGGGTCACGGGCCCGGCGCACGTGCCGGCGGACGTGGTGCTGTGGGCGACGGGGTTCCGCCCGGCGCTCGACCACCTGCGCCCCCTGGGGCTGCGCACGCCGGACGGCGGCGTGCTCCTCGACGGCACCGCGGCCGTCGCGGACCCGCGCGTGCAGCTCGTGGGCTACGGCCCGAGCGCGAGCACGGTCGGCGCGAACCGCGCGGGGCGCGAGGCGGTGCGGCGGGTCCGGGCGCTGCTCGGGCTCTGAGGGCGCGCCCGGCGGGGGCCGGGTCAGCCGGCGCAGCCGCAGCTGCCGCGCCGCACCACCTGGACGGGCAGCCGGTGCGACTCGGGCTCGCCGGTGGGCGCGCCCGCGTGCCGGGCCAGCACCTGCACCGCGAGCCGGCCCATCGCGGCCATCGGCTGCCGGACGGTGGTGAGCGTGGGCCGCGTGAGCCGCCCGGCGAGGATGCCGTCGAACCCGGTGACGACCACGCGCTCGGGGACGGGGACGCCGCGGGCGGCCAGCAGGTCGAGGACGGCGAGCGCGTGCTGGTCGCTCGCGCAGACGAGCGCGCGCGGCAGGCGGTCGGCGTCGGCGAGCGCGGCGACGACCTCGAGCCGGTGGGGTTCGGCGAGGTCGGTGGGGTCGAGCGGCTCGGCGGGCTCGGGGAGGCCGGCGGCGGCGAGCCCGTCCCGGAACCCGGCGAACCGCTCGGCGTAGTCGGGGCTGGTGAGCCGGCCGACGAAGGCGAGGTCGGTCAGGCCGTGGTCGGCCACGAGGTGCCCCACGAGGTCGCGGACGCCGGCGCGGTTGTCGACGGTCACGTGGTGCAGCCCGTCCGCCACGGGGGGCATGCTGAACGCGACGACCGGGATGCGGCGCGCGACGTGCTCCAGCGCCTCGACGGGGGTCGGCCCGGGGAACATCGCGAGCCCGTCGACGCGCCCGGCGATCTCGGTGACCGCGGCGCGCGACCCGGAGCCGCTGCTGAGCAGCAGGGCCTGCCCGCGCTGCCGGCACTCGAGCTCGAACCCGCGCTGCACCTCGTCGACGTACAGCGGGAAGGCGCGCGGGTCGGAGTCGGGGTCCTCGTCCCAGGTCGGCGGGGGAGCGGTGGCGGCGCCGCCCTGCGGGGAGGTCAGCATGAGGTCGAAGGCGTAGAGCCCGAGGGCGCCGGTGCGGCCGTTGGCGAGGCCCCGCGCGCTGCCGGACGGGACGTAGCCGAGCTCGCGCGCGGCGACGAGCACGGCGGACCGGGTGGACTCGCGGACGCGCTCGGGCTGGCGGAACGTGAACGACACGGTGGCGATGGACACGCCCGCGCGCTCGGCGACGTCGTAGACGGTGGGTCGACGCGGCACTGCTGACCTCCTCGGGGGCGGGTCCGATCGTAGGCGCAGCCGTGCGACGTGCCGGACGGCCGGCCCGGAGGCGTGCTCCACTTGCGGACCACAGTCTATGCGCTTAACATCACACTCGATCTAAGCGCATAGAACTGCGAGGCGCATCCCGCGCCGGTCAGCCGCCGCTCTGCCGTTCGAGGAGGAACGACCCATGATCCGTCCCGCTGCGCGCGTCGCCCTGGTGACCGCGCTCGCCCTGACCGCGCTCACCGCGTGCGGCCGGTCCGACGACACCGGAACCGGCAGCACCGACGCATCCACCCTCGGCTCCGGGGAGGCCTCCGGCGAGCTCACCGTGTGGGCGATGGGCACCGAGGGCGAGGCGCTGCCCGACTTCGTGCAGGACTTCGTCGCCGACAACCCCGACCTGGACGTCGAGGTGGTCCCGATCCCCTGGGACGCCGCGCGCGACAAGTTCCAGACCGCCATCGCCGCCGGCACCACCCCCGACATCGCGATGATGGGCACCACGTGGATGGCCGAGTTCGGCGACGCGTTCGCGCCCGTCCCCGACGGCATCGACACCAGCGACTTCTTCGAGGGCTCGGTGGCGACCACCGAGCTCGACGGGCAGGCCGTCGGCGTGCCGTGGTACGTCGACACCCGCGTGCTGTACTACCGGACCGACCTCGCCGAGCAGGCCGGCTGGACCGAGCCGCCCGCCGACTGGGACGCGCTGCAGCAGATGCTCACCGACATCAAGGACTCCACCGACGCCGAGTACGGCATCCGGCTGCTGGCCTCCGGCAACGACGCGTTCCAGGGCTCCCTGTGGGCGCCGTGGTCGAACGGCGCCTCGCTGATGAACGAGGACGGGACCGAGTGGACGCTCGACACCCCGGAGATGGCCGAGGCGTACGAGTACTACACCTCGTTCTTCGACCAGGGTCTCGCGGACGCGCAGGCCGACCGCACGCCCGGCGCCACCGAGGCGGACTTCGTCGACGGCCGCGTCGGCGCCTTCATCGAGGGCCCGTTCATGATGGGCTCGCTCGAGAAGCTCGGCGGCGAGGAGTTCGCCGACAAGTACGCCACGGCGCGCATCCCCGCCGGCACGTCGTCCACCTCGTTCGCGGGCGGCTCCAACCTCGTGGTCTTCAACGACTCCGACAACCAGGACGCGGCCTGGAAGCTCGTCGACTGGCTGACGCAGCCCGAGGTGCAGATCGACTTCTACGAGCTCACCGGCGACCTCCCGTCCTCGCAGTCCGCGTGGGACGACCCGGCCCTGGCCGACGACGAGAAGCTGGCCGTGTTCGGCGAGCAGCTGCAGGACACCCAGTCCCCGCCGGTGAACACCGCGTGGGTGCAGGTCGCCGCCGCGGCCGACTCCGCCCTCGAGCGGATGATCGTCAGCGGCGAGGACCCCGCCGAGGCGCTCGCCGCGCTCCAGGAGCAGGCGACGTCGATCGGCGTGGGCTGACGCCGTGAGCGCCACCACCACCCGTGGGGGCCGGGGCCCCCCCCCCCCCCCCCCCCCCCG
>JAEWGQ010000397.1 GCA_023388235.1 Actinomycetes bacterium
GGCCCGCGCCCCGCGCGATGCGGGCGGTCGGTTCCGCGCGGGGCGTGCGCCCGGCGCGCGACCCGTGCGCCTAGTCCAGGGCGTCCAGCAGCGCGTCGAGGTTCGCGGCGCACGTCGCCCGGTGCGCGTCGGCCGCGGGCCCGGCGTAGCCGCGCGGAGCCATCTCCACCAGCAGCACCAGCGACATGTACACGCGGTAGAGCAGCAGCCGCGCGTCCCCCGCGGGCGTGCCGAGCGCGAGGCGGCCGCCCGCGTCCGCGTACCCCGCGAGCAGCGGCTCCGGCACGGGACCGCGCCCGACCTGGTCGGCGCCCGCCAGCTCCAGCAGCGGGTCGCCCCACACCGCGCGCTCCGGGTCGATGACGCCGGTGAGCGCGACCGTCCGCGGGTCGACGAACAGGTTCCCCGCCCACAGGTCCGTGTGCACCAGGGCGGGCCGCCGCACCTCCGCCAGCGCGGCCCGGTGCCGGTGCAGCGCCTCCCGCACGCGCGCCGATGGGAGCTCGGTGCCCCAGCGCGCGGCGTCCTCGAGCAGCGCGCCCGTCATCCGGGCGAACGCCTCCGGCCACGTGCCCGCCTGCAGGCCGGCCCCCGGGTTCGGGTACCCGAACCGGTCCCCTGCCACCGCGTGCAGCCGCGCCATCAGGGCGCCGAGCTGCGGCAGCACGCGACCCCGCACCGCCGGCGGCTGGCGGCCGTCGACGTCCAGCGTCGTGAGCGGCACGCCGTCGAGGTGGCTCGTGACGACGACGTCCGACGGCACCGCGGTGCGGCTGAAGTCCGTCAGCAGCAGCCGCGGCAGCAGCAGCGCCGGCCGGTCCGCGCCCAGCCGGTACACCTGGGCCTCGGTGCGCAGCAGGTCGTGCTCGTAGGTCAGCAGCCGCTCCGTGGCCGTCGGCGCGGTCTTCGCCACCACCCGCGTGCCGTCCGCCAGGGTCGCGCGGAACGTCTGCGCGAACATCCCGCCGGTGAGCCGCTCGAGGCCGGTCACCTCGCCGAGCGGCGCGAGGACGCCGGGCAGCGCGTCACGGAGGTGCTGGTCGGGCTCGGTGCGCAGCATGGCCGCCACCGTACGGGAGCGCCGCGGTGCCCGTGTGGGACCCGTGCCCCAGACTGGCCCGGTGGACGACAAGGCGACCCTGCACCAGTACCTCCGTGCCCAGCGCGACAGCCTGCTGCGCACGCTCGACGGCCTGAACGAGGAGCAGGCCCGCTGGCCCGTGACCCGCACCGGCACGAACCTCGCCGGCCTGGTCAAGCACGTCGCCAGCGTGCAGCTCGACTACCTCGGCGTCGTGTTCGACCGGCCGTCCGGGCGCGCCCTGCCCTGGTTCGCCGAGGACGCCGAGCCCGACAGCGACCTGTGGCTCGCCCCGGGCGAGACCGTCGCCCAGGTGCGCGAGCTGCACGCGTTCTCGGCCGCGCACGCCGACGCCACCATCGAGGCGCTGCCCCTGGACGCGCCGGGCCGGGTGCCGTGGTGGCCGGCGGAGCGCGCGGACGTCACCCTGCACCGCGTCCTCGTGCACCTGGTGGTGGAGACCGCGCGGCACGCCGGGCACGCCGACATCGTGCGCGAGACCCTGGACGGCCGCGCCGGGAACGGCCCCGACGACCGGAACCTCACCGCGCGGGACGCCGACGGCTGGGCGGCGCACCGCGCGCGGATCGAGGCGGCCGCCCGGGGCGAGGGCCCGTCGTGACCGCGGCCCGTGCTGCGGGTGCCCCGGGACCTGTGGCACCGTGTCCGCCGTGAGTCCCGCCGACCCGCAGTCCCTGTTCCCGGGCAAGCACTTCATCAGCACCGCCCTGGAGGTCCTCGAGACCAAGACCACGATGTCGGGCGGGCTCGCCCGGCGGTACCTGCAGCGGGCGGCGATGGCGGGCGTGCTCATCGGCCTGCTGTACGCGACGTACTACGCCGTGCTCGCCGCGTTCACCGCCGTCGAGGTGGGGGACGCGACGCTGCGGCCCGTGGGGCGCGTGCTCGGCGCCCTCGTGTTCGGGTGGGCGCTGGTGTTCATCTACTACTCGCGGTCCGAGCTGCTGACCTCGAACATGATGATCGTCTCGATCGGCGCGTACCACCGGCGGACGTCCTGGCTCCGGGCGCTGCGGCTGCTCGGGCTCTGCTACGCCGGCAACGTGCTGGGCGGGCTGTTCGTGGCGGTGCTGTTCCGGTTCTCGACCCTCGTGGACGGCGCGGCGAGCGACGAGATGGTGGCGTCGGTCGCGCACAAGCTCGCGTACGTGACCGACGGGCCGGCCGGGTGGGTCGACCTGCTGGTCCGGGCGCTGCTGTGCAACTTCTGCATCAACATCGCGATGCTGCTCGTCTACAACGGGCTGATCCGCGACGACCTCACCAAGTCCCTCGTCATGATCACCTCGGTGTTCATCTTCGCGTTCCTGGGCCTGGAGCACTCGGTGGCGAACACCGTGCTGTTCTCGATCGTCGGGCTGCGCGAGGGGATCGACCTCGCGGCCGCCGCGGGGAACGTCGGCCTGGCGCTGCTCGGGAACTTCCTCGGCGGCGGGCTGCTGATCGGGCTGTACTACGCGTACGTGAACGACGACACGCAGTGGCTGCGCTCGCAGGGCGCCGCCGTCGCGCGCCCCGCCGACGAGGAGCCCCGCCGCCCCGCCTGACCCGCGGCCACCGCCCGGGCGGGCACGTCCCGGGTCAGATCCCGAGGTCGCGGGCCAGCGCGTCCAGCGCCGCGTCGTGCCGCGCGGTCCGCAGGGCCAGGCCGCCGCCC
>JAEWGQ010000420.1 GCA_023388235.1 Actinomycetes bacterium
CCGCTGCGCCCCCTGCACCTCACCGCGCCACCGTCCCGCGCCGAGCCGCGCCCCGCGCTGAGCCCCCGCGCTCCGACCCCCGCACGTCGCCGCGGCGGTCGCCGGTAGGCTGACCGGCGTCGCGCGCCACCCCGCGCACGCCCCCTTAGCTCAGCTGGCCAGAGCAGCTGTCTTGTAAACAGCAGGTCGTCGGTTCGAATCCGACAGGGGGCTCCGCGTGCCCCGCCTCCTACGCGTTCGGAGACTCCCACGCGCTCTCGGAGGTCCCCGTAGACCCCTCCGAGCTCGCGCCGTACCCACCGAGCACCGTCGGAGTCTCCGAACGGGGGTGCACCTGCCGGTGGCGCGCCCGCCGGGCGCCGTCGGAGTCTCCGAACGGGCCGTGCGTCTGTCGGTGACGTACGCGCCGGGCGCCTCGGAGTCTCCGAACGGGTGGTGCATCCGCCGGTGGCGCGGTGGCGCACCCGGCGAGCGCCGTCGGAGTCTCCGAACGGGGGGCGGGGCGGGCGGGAGGGAGAGCGCGTCGGCCGGGGGCCGGGCTACGGGACGAGCGGGCGGACGACGCGCGCGGGGTTGCCGGCCACGACGACGTCCGGCGGCACGTCCTTGGTCACGACGGACCCGGCCCCGACCACGGACCGCGCGCCGATCGTGACGCCGGGGCACACGACGACGCTGCCGCCGAGCCACACGCCGTCCTCGATCGTGATCGGCGCGACGCGCTCCCACCCGTCCGGGCGGTGGTCGGGGTCGAGCACGTGGGTGGGGGTGTAGAGCCGCACGCTCGGGCCGATGAGCACGTCGGCGCCGATGCGGATCTCCCCGCCGCCGAGCGTCAGGAAGTCGGCGTTGACGAAGGTGCGGTCGCCGAGGTGCAGGCGGTGCCCGTAGTCCAGGTAGAACGGCGGGCGGAAGTCGACGCCTTCGCCGACGCTGCCGAGCAGCTCGCGGAACAGGGCCTCGGCCGCGGGGCGGTCCTCGTCGTACAGGGCGGTGATCCGGCGGCACGTGCGCTGCGTGCTCGTCGTCATGTCCGCCAGCTCGGGGCCGAACCGGTAGCGGTACCAGTCGCCGGCCACCATCTTGTCGTACTCGCTGCGACCGTCCGCGAGCGCCCTCGCCACGTCGAGCTCCACCATCGCCGTTCTCCTTCGTCGTGAGCGTCGAGTGTCCCAGGCCGCGGGTGCCCCGCCGTACCCTGGCCGCCGTGACCAGCCCACGACGGAGGCCCGCATGACCAGGCGCGCGATCATCCTGCACGGCACCGGGGGGCACCCGGACAACGTCTGGTACCCGTGGCTGGCCGGCCGGCTGACCGCCCGCGGGTACACCGTGGACCGGCCGCACCTGCCGGGTCTGAACGTCGAGCCGGTGGCGACGTTCCTGCCGCGGGTGCTGCCGGCGCTGGCGGTCGACGCGGGCACGGTGCTGATCGGCCACTCGGGCGGGGCGGCCCTGCTGCTGGCGCTGCTGGAGCACCTGGACGGGCCGGTCGCGCAGTCGGTGCTGGTCGCCGGGTACGCGACGCCGCCGAACGACGCGGACGAGCCCGTGCTGCAGGCGTCGTACGACTGGGACCGCATCCGGGCGAACGCCGGCGACGTGGTGCTGGTGAACTCCGTGCGGGACCCGTACGGGTGCGACGCGGCGCAGGGGCGGGCGATGTTCGACCGGCTGGGCGGCACGCTGGTGGTGCGCGACGACGGCCACTTCGGCGACGTGGACCAGCCGTTCGCGGAGTTCGAGCTGCTGGACCGGCTCGTGCGGTAGCCGCGGACCGCTCACATCCGGCGGCCGGCGGCCGAACGTGCCGGAAAGCACCCGCCGCTGGAGGACCCCCATGAGCACGACCGCGTCGACCCGCGTCACCGTCGAGCACGCCCCGACGTGCCCGCGCCCCGGCTGGCGGCTGGACACCAGCCCGCGGCGGTTCGGGGTGGTCGTCGCGCGCTGCACCTGCTGCGGCACCGTCGAGTGGCGTCCGCGCTGACGCCGCGGCGCGGGCCGGGCACGAAGAAGCCCTCGGCCGCGCAGGGGGCAGGCGACCGAGGGCATGCCCAGTGTAACCCACCGCGGAGCCGGATCGCGAGGATCCTCACCCGTTCGGCTGCGGGCCACCCGGGGGCGGGCGGTCAGGAGGCCCGGCCGGTCTCCTCGAGCAGCCGCAGCGCGGCGGTGACCCGCGGGTTGCGGGACGGGTCGGCGTCGATCCCGAGGGTGGCGTAGATGCCGTTGATGTGGTTCTGGACGGACTTCTCGGTGATGCTCAGCGCCTCGCCGATGCCGGCGTTGGACAGCCCCTGCGCCAGCAGGCGCAGCACGGCGTACTGCCGGTCGGTGAGCCGGGCGACGGCCGATCCCGCGCGGGGGGCCATGCGGTCCAGCAGGGCCGGGTCGAGGGTGGTGTGGCCGGCGGCGGCGGACCGGATGGCCGTGACGAGGGTCTGGGCGCTGGTGGACGACGTCTTGGACAGGTACGACCAGCCGCTCGCGACGTCCGGCGGCAGGTCGAGCAGCAGGTCCATCGCGTCGTGCGCCGACAGCAGCAGGATCCCGAGCCGGGGCTGGTGCCGCCGCAGCGTGACGCCCAGCGCGATGCCGTTCCCGTCGGGCAGGTCGATGTCGAGCACGGCGACGTCCGCCGCGCCGGGGCGCAGGGCGGCCGCCGCGTCCTTGACGGTGCCCACGGACGCGACCACCCGCACGGCGCCGGCGCTGCCGAGGGTCAGCTCGAGCATGGACCGGAACAGGGGCTGGTCCTCGACGATCACGACGCGGACCGGCGCAGATGTGGGATCGGACATCTCGGACAGTATGGTCGCTGCGGCCCGCATCGCGCGGGCTGCGGCGCGCGAACACCCACGGATGGGGGACACGAGATGCCGGTGACGGTGGCGGACGGACCCGCCGCGGTGCGGGCGGACCGCGGCGCGCTGCTGCTCGCCGCGGGTGCGGTGCTGACGGTGTTCGCCGTCGGCGCCGCCGCGCAGACGACCTGGGTCTACGGGAACCAGGGCGGGGCGGTGCCGGTCGCGCTGCGCATCGGGGCGAACCTGGTCGCGGTGGTGTCCCTCCTGGTCGTGCTGGCGGCGACCGGGGTGCCGCAGCCGCGGCGGAGCATGCCGGGCGTCGTGGTGCGCGTGCTCTGCGGCGGCCTGGTGGCGTCGGGGATGCGCGTCGGCGCCCAGGTCCTGCTCGGCGTGTACGCGCACCCGGGGCCGACGATCGTGCTGACGGAGCTGGTCAGCGGCGCCGCGGTCGCGTGGATCGCGGGCAGCATGGGCGTCGCGGCGATGCTGTCGCAGCGCCGCCTGCGGGCCCAGGTCCAGGCGGCGGCCGAGGGGCGGCTGCGGATCGAGCTGGCCCTGCAGGCGCTGCAGTACGAGGAGGTGCGGGTCCGGCGCGAGGTCGCCGAGGGGCTGCACGGCAGCATGCAGCAGCGGCTCGTGCTGATCGTCGCCCGCCTGGACCGGCTGCTGGACCGGCTGGCGTCCGGGACGGCCACGGCGGAGGACCTGGACCTGCTGCGCGAGGTGCGCGAGCAGATCGAGCTGGTGCGCGAGACCGACGTCCGCGCCACGTCGCGGATGCTGTACCCCGACCAGCTCGAGGTCGGGATGGTCCCGGCGATCCGGGCGCTGCTCGGCCGCATCCCGACGACGGTCAACACCCGCCTGGGGGTGAGCGACGACGTCCGGGCGCTGGACGACCCCGCGGACCCGCAGCTCACCCGGGGCGAGCGGCTGCTGGCGGTGCGCGTGGTCGAGGAGGCCGTGACGAACGCCCTGCGGCACGGGGCCGCGGGCGTGGTGGACGTGCGGGTGTCCGTGGTGGGCGACGCGCTGGAGGTGCGGGTCGCGGACGACGGCGTGGGCTTCGGCCCCGAGGCCGGCGCGCGCTCCGGCACGGCCCGGCTGGAGGACCGCCTGCGGCTCGCGGGCGGCGACCTGCGGGTGACGTCCGTCCCGGGTGACGGCACCCAGGTGGTCGCCCACCTTCCGGTGGAATCGCTGCGCGCCGCGGTGCTCTGACCTGCGGAGAGACGAACTTCACCCGCCCGACATGTCCGACTTGCCCGCATATTTGGTGCAAATTCGCAATTGACGCGCATTCGGGTGGGTGCCAGCACCCACCCGGGTGGCACGCTCAGGTTGCGCCGCGCCCTACGGTGCGGCAGCCGCGACCCTCGGGAGCCCCCCTCCCGACGTCGCGGAAGGCGCGTTCCCGCCCCTCCGGCTCCGCGGGCGCGCCCGTCCCCCGAGCCGCTGTCAGCGAGGAGTCCCCCCATGTCCGCCGCCACCCGCCGACCCACCGCCCGCCGCAAGGTCGTCGCCGTCACCGTCGCCGCGCTCGGCATCGCCGGCCTCGGCCTCGCGTCCGCCGCCCAGCTCACCGTGACCCCCACGGCCCTCGGCGCGGGGACCTCCGTGGTCGCGTCCTGCGACACCGCCGTCAAGGTCGGGTTCACCAACAACTTCTCGATCTCCGACAAGGGGTACGTCGTGAACACGGTGAAGCTCACCGACATCGCGAAGACCTGCGCCGGCCAGACCGTCACCGTCGACCTGCTCGACGCGTCCCCCGACGCCGGGACCGGCACGGTCCTCGCGACCTACGGCGGCACCGTGGGCACCGACGGCGGCGAGCTCGTCGTGACCCGCACCGGCGCCGGCACCGCGGTCAAGGCGTCCGCCGTCCAGGGCGCCGCGGTCGTCATCACGGGCTGACCCCCGGCCCGTGGTCCGCGCGCGGCGCACGAGACGGTCCGGTGCGGGGGATGCCCCGCACCGGACCTCCGGCGTGCCCGCGCGCCTGCGGTCGGCGGCCGGCTGGGCCGTCACGGCGGGCATCGTCGCGGTGCTCGTGTGGTTCGGCTGGCCCAGCACGCTCGGCGGCTGCACCACCCTGACCATCGTGTCGGGGCACTCGATGGAGCCGACGTACTACACCGGCGACCTGGTCGTGTCGCGCTGCGGCACCCCCCGCGTCGGTGACGTCGTCGTGTACACCCCGCCCGGGCTGGACCACGGCCGGGTCATCCACCGGGTCGTCGGCGGCGACGTGCGCGCCGGCCTGACCATCCAGGGCGACAACAACGACTTCCTCGACCCGTGGCGCCCGCACGCGCAGGACGTCCTCGGCATCGCGCGGCTGCACGTGCCGGGGGTGGGGCGCGTGGCGATGCTGCTGCTCGACCCGTGGGCGTGGCTGTCGCTCGTCGTCGCCGCCGTGGGCGTGCTGCTCTGGCCGAGCCGCCCCGAGGACCCCGCGCCGCCGCCGGACGCCGGGGCCCCCGGCGCCGACGCCCTCACCGCACCGGCGGTGGCGGCGTGACCCTGCGCCGGTCCGCCGCCGTGATCGCGGCGGCCGCCACCGTGCTCGTCGTGCTGCTGCTGGCGCCGGCGAGCGCCGCGCGGCTCACCGTCACCTCGGCGCGGCTGACCACCCTCAGCGACCGGCCGTGCAGCACCGCGCCGATCACGGCCGGCACCGGCGGCGCCCGCGGCACCGTCACCACCGTCGTGCTGTCGGGCGTGCCCGCCGCGTGCCGCGGCCAGCTGGCGACCCTGCGCGTGTACGCCTCCGACGGCACCGCCCTCGCCGCGGTCGACACCACGGCGACCCTGGGTGCGGGCGACAGCACGACCGTGACCGTCCCGTCCTACACCGCGTCCCGGGCCGCGGGCGTCGCCCTGACCGTCGGCTCCTGGGGGCTGCCCGTCACCTGGACGGCCCCGACCGGGCCGTCCGGCCCCGTCACCCCCGGGCCGGGGACGACGCTGGGCGACCTGCGGTGGACCCTCGTCTCGGAGTCCGGCAGCCAGGCCTGCGTGGTCGTGCCCGTGACGGCGGCGCAGGGGGCCTGGCGCATCGACCTGAACGTCGCGGAGCGGCCGTTCAACGGCGTCGCGACCGCCGCGCAGTTCCAGCTGCAGGACAACGACAAGGTGCAGTTCGTCAGCACCCAGCCCCGGGACGGGGTGCTGTCGGTGGTCGGGAAGCCGGGCTGGCAGACGCTCCGGGCGGGGCAGACGCTCACCGTGCAGATCTGCAACTGGAACCTGCCGTTCCCCGCCTACGACCCGGCCCTCACGTACACCCAGAGCGTCGGCGCCGTGACCGGCAGCGCCTGGGACGCGTGCCTGCCGGTGACGCTCGGCGTGGTCGGCACGCCGGACTTCTACGCCGGCTGGCAGGCCGACGTGGACATCGCCCCCCTCGCCGCGTACTTCCGCGCCACCAGCGAGCGCACGACCATCCGCCTCGACACGCTGGCGGTCCGCAGCACGGGTGACCTGCGGCTCAGCCCGCTCGGCGGCACCGTGTACCGGCTGGCGCCCGGCGCGGGCTGGGGCGCGTTCGGGCTGCGCGACGGCGAGCCCAAGACGGTCTCCGTCTGCGCCAGCGCAGGCAGGTGACGCCGTCCCCCGGACGGGTGGTCCGCGGCTCCGGATGCTCACGAGCCGCCCCCGCCCGACGATGGGCCCGTCAGGTCGACGGATCGACCGGGCAGGTCCATGGAGGGGGCGCCGATGGCGCAGCAGCACGGCCGTACCCGCCGCGCGGCGGGGGTCACCCTGGCGTGGCTGGGGTGCGCCGGGCTCGCGGTGTCCCTGGTCCGCGCCGTCACGTGGGACGGCGGTGAGCTCGCGCCGTCCGGGAGCTGCGTCGTGAGCACGATCAGCGTCGGCTACGACGTGGCGTACGACGCCGCGCTCGGCGGCTACGGGGTGACGCGCGCGTCCCTGTCCGGGGTCCCCGACGGCTGCGCCGGCCGCGAGGTCGAGGTCACGCTGCACGGCGCGGGGGACGCGGCGCTCGCGGAGGGACGCGCACCCGTGACCACCCCGAGCACGGTCGTGGCGCTCGACGGCGGGGCCGTGCCGGTGGAGCAGCTGTCCGGGGTGTCGCTCGCGCTGGTCACCGACGGCGCGCCCGCGGGCTGACCGTCAGACCTCGGTGAGCCGGGGCAGCTTGGCCGTGCGGGTGTCGCCGGAGGAGCGGCCGCGCAGCCGCCGGGTCGCCCACGGGTAGGCGTACAGCCGCAGCCAGCGCGCGTCGAGGCGGGCCTGCTGCGCCAGCGGCAGCCGGGGCTGCGGCGCGAGCGGCTCGTCCCAGGCGGGGTCGTCGGGGGTCAGGCCGAGGGCGACGAGCGCGCCCTGCGCCACCCGCGCGTGCCCCTCGCCGGTCAGGTGGATGCGGTCGGGCGCCCACACCCGCCAGTCGTGCAGGTGCCGCATGCCCCACAGGTCCAGCACGTACGCGCCGTGCCGGCGCGCGATCGACCAGATGTGGGCGTTGTACACCCCGACCCGGCCGCGCGTGGCGGACACGAGGGGCGACCCCGCCGAGTCGAACCCGGTCGCGAGCAGCACGTCCGCGCCGGTCGCCCGGATCCGCGCGACCGCCTGGTCCAGCAGGTGCCCCAGCCGGTCGACGTCCGTCGCGGGCCGCAGGATGTCGTTGCCGCCGCCGACCAGGCTCACCAGGTCCGGCCCGAGCTCGAGGGCCCGCGGCACCTGCTCGGCGACGATCGGCCGCAGCACGCGGCCGCGCACGGCGAGGTTCGCGTACCGCAGCGGCTCCAGCCCGGCCGCGCGCCGGCGCTCGGACAGCAGCCCGGCGAGCACGTCGGCCCACCCGCGGACCGGGCCGTCCTCGCCCTGGGGGGTGTCCCACAGGCCCTCGGTGAACGAGTCGCCGAGCGCGACGTACGACGACCAGCGCGGCGGGGCGTCGCCCTCGTGTCGGGGCTGCTGCGGTCCGGCCGGCCGTCCGGCGGTCTCGTGCGTCGTCACCCCGGCAGTCTGCCCCCGTGCGGCGGGCGCTGTCAGGCGGTCGGCGCGGGGCGGCTCAGGGCAGCGACCAGTCCACGGGGTCGGCGCCCTGCTCCGCCAGCAGGGCGTTGACGCGGGAGAAGGGCCGCGAGCCGAAGAACCCCCGGTGCGCCGACAGCGGGCTCGGGTGCGCGCTCTCGACCGTGGGGACGCCGCCGAGGGCCGGCCGCAGCGACTGCGCGTCCCGCCCCCACAGCACGGCGACCAGCGGGCCGCCCCGCTCGACGAGCGCCGCGATCGCCCGGTCGGTGACCGCCTCCCAGCCCTTCCCGCGGTGCGACGCCGGCTCGCCCGGCCGGACCGTCAGCACGCGGTTCAGCAGCATGACGCCGCGGTCGGCCCAGGGGGACAGGTCCCCGGTGGCGGGCGCCGGGACGCCGAGGTCCGCCCGCAGCTCGGTGACGATGTTCGCCAGGGAGCGCGGCACGGGCCGCACGTGGGGCTGCACGGAGAACGACAGCCCCATCGCGTGCCCCGGCGTCGGGTACGGGTCCTGCCCGACGACGAGCACCCGCACGTCGGCGAGCGGCCGGGTGAACGCGCGCAGGACGTCCGGGCCGGCGGGCAGGTAGCCGCGGCCCGCGGCGACCTCCGCGCGCAGGAACTCCCCGACGGCGTGCACCTGCGGCTCGACGGGGGCCAGCGCGGCCGCCCAGTCGGGCGCGACGAGCTCGGACAGGGGGGCGGCGATCACGGGCACCGAGGGTAGCCGGTGGGGCACCACGGGGAATGACAGCCGTGTGATTCCGGCCGTACGATGGGCGGCGGACCAGGGACCGGGGCACGAACGGCACGAGGGGCGCAGGCATGGACGCGACGGCGGTCGACCACGGCACGGCACGGCCCGCGCTGGTGGCCGTCGAGCCCCCGGAGGCCTCGGGGGCCGCGGGGTCCGGGCTGTCCGAGCGCGACCAGCAGGTGCTGGCCTTCGAGCGGCAGTGGTGGAAGTACGCCGGCGCCAAGGAGCAGGCGATCCGCGAGCTGTTCGACATGTCCGCGACCCGGTACTACCAGGTGCTGAACGCCCTGATCGACTCGCCCGAGGCCCTCGCGCACGACCCGATGCTCGTCAAGCGGCTGCGCCGCATGCGCTCGACCCGCCAGCGCGCCCGCTCGGCGCGCCGCCTCGGCACCGACGCCTGAGCGGTCCACCGGCGAAGGTCCCGGCCGCGGGGCCTGTCGCGGCCGGTCGGCACGGTCCGAACCGTTAGCCTGTCGGCCGTGACCAAGGGCTACCGCTACCCGGAGGACGAGTTCGACGCCGAGCCGGCGCAGGACGCACCGATCGGCGTGCACCGCGCACCCCGGACGTGGTGGAGCAGGTGGTGGCCGTTCGTGGCGGTCCTCGTCCTCGTGCCCGCGCTGACGGTCGGCGGGGTCCTCTGGTACTCCTCGCGCGGCGGCACGCTGCCCGGGATCACCACCGGCGGCGAGCCCGGGGCGAGCGCACCGGCGTCCGAGCCCGCGCCGTCCGCGACGACCGAGGCACCCGGGGAGGCGCCGGCCGCCCCCGAGGAGACGCCCGAGACCCCGGAGCCCACCGCCGACCTCGCCGCCACCGTGCGGGTGCTCAACGCGGCGAACATCTCCGGTCTGGCCGCCGGCGCCGCCGAGCAGCTCGAGGGCGCCGGGTTCACCGCGGTCACCACCGGCAACGGCAACGCGGGCGGCGGCACCACGTCCACGGTGTTCTACGCCACCGCGGACCAGGAGGTCACCGCCCGGCAGGTCGCGGCGACGCTCGGCATCACCGCCGTGGTGCAGGACGCCGACGTCGCGGGCGACGCCGTGGTCGTGCTCCTCCTGCGCGACTTCGCGCGCTGACCCCTTCCGCAGGTCCGGGCCCGCGGCTACGCTCTGGCGCGTCGCGGTGCCCGCCCGCCGGCACGCCCGCCGGACGCGCACCGACGGACGACCGATCACGCCGGCCTCAGGAGCACCGCATGCCGCAGGGAACCGTCAAGTGGTTCAACGCCGAGAAGGGCTACGGGTTCATCACCCCGGCCGACGGCGGCCAGGACCTGTTCGTCCACTTCAGCGCCATCCAGTCGGACGGCTACCGCAGCCTCGACGAGGGCCAGTCGGTGGAGTTCGAGGTCGGCCAGGGCACCAAGGGCCCGCAGGCGGAGCAGGTCCGCCCGCTCTGACCCCGTCGCCGTCGGCGCGCCGGGCTCACCCGTCCAGCGCGTCGACGGCGAGCACCACGCACGCCGCCGTCCACGCGAGCGGCGCGACGGCGGCGGGCGACCCGTCCGCCAGGACCTTCTCCGGCAGCGCGCCCAGCCCCGTGCGGTGCGCGTCCAGCCAGTCCAGGCGCTCGCGTGCCTGGTCGCCGCGGCCGTTCGCGGCGGCGGCCAGCGCGTACAGCGACGTCTGCGGCGTCCACGAGATGCCGTCCTGCTTCCAGCCCGCGCCGGGCGCCAGCCCGCCCGCCGGCCGGACCATGTCCTCCGCGGACCGCTCCCAGGCGGCCAGCGCGCCCGCGAGCGGCTCGGGCTGGAACGGCGGCAGCGCGAACGCGCTCGCCGCGTCGGCCTGGCTGCCGTCCGCGTACCGGCCGTACGCCGTCGTGTCCCCGAACTCCCGCTCGACGGCGATGCGGGTCCGGGCCGCCGCGTCCCGGGCGGCGGCGGCCGCGTCCTGCTCGCCGAGCAGGTCCAGCAGGCCCGGCGCCGCCTCGAGGCCCGCGAGCAGCGGCGCGGCCGTGCCGAGCGTCAGCTCGCGCTCCGGCACCTCCCAGTAGTCGGGCGA
>JAEWGQ010000421.1 GCA_023388235.1 Actinomycetes bacterium
CTGGTGGACCTCACCGCGCGCTGGGGCCTGGAGTCCAGCGTCCGGCGCGTGCTGACGGCGCTCGCGCAGCGCTGACCGGCGCGCGCGGCGGCGGGCCGGGGCACGAGTGAGGGGGTCACCGCCCCCCGGTGACCCCCTCGCGGCCGCGTCCTGGATCCCCCCGGACGTCGGGCCGCCCTCGGCGGCGGTGCGGTGCGCGGCGTCGATCCCCCCGGCGCCGCGCACCGGCACCGCCGTGGCCGGCGGTGCGCCCTCCTAGCGCACGCGCAGCACCCCCACCGTGAGCGTCGGGGTGTAGCCGCGGTCACCGGCGTACAGCGCGGTGAGCGTCGTGCTGCGCCGCACCGCGGGCAGGGTGACCGTGGCGGAGCCGTCCGCGAGCGCGACCGTGGCGACCGGCCGGAGCCCGGCGAGCACCGTGACCTCGCCGCCCGGCACCGGGCCGTCGGTCACCCCGGTGACGGTGACGGTGACCTCGGGCGTCGCGCCGGCGGGGACCGTCCAGGACGGGGTGCTGAGCGCGATCCGCGGGACGGCCGGCAGCACCCGGTACGTCTTGCGGGCGTCGGAGCCCTGCACGTCCGCGCTGCCGGTGTACACCGCGGTGAGCGTGTGCGACCCGGCTGCGAGGTCCCGCGGCAGCTCGACCGTGGCGGTGGCGGTGGTGCCCTGCGCGGCGGTGAGCTCCGCCGTGCCGAGCACGGTGTCGCGCTCGCGGATCTCGACGGTGCCGGCCGGGGCCGCGCCCTGGCCGGTGACGGTCACGGTCGCGCTCACGGCCGAGCCGTACCGGCCCGAGCCCTGCGACAGCGTGAGCTTCGTGGTCGAGCCCGCCTGCGCGACGTCGACCGGCACGGCGGCGGACGTGGAGCCCGCCCACGTGCCGGAGTCCGGCACGAACACGGCCGTCAGGCTGTGCGACCCGCCGCCCAGCCGGACCGTCGCCGTCGCCGTGCCGCCGCTCACCGGGGCCGTCGCGACCTCGGTGCCGCCGTCGCGGAACGACACGGTGCCGGTCGCCTCCGCGGGGGACACCGTCGCGGTGAGCCGCAGGTCCTTGCCCACCTTCCGGGGCCCGTCCACCGCCAGCGACGTGCTCGTGGGCGTGGCCTCCGGCACCGTGACGTCGAGCACCTGGGCCCGGGTCGTGGGGTCGGCGTTGTGGCTGTGCAGCACGAGCAGGTCGTCGGCCGGGGCGGCCGACGTGGCCGACCGGTGCACCGTGAGCCCGGTGGCGTCCGAGCCGACGTACCAGAACGCGTCGGTGACCCCGGCGTCGAACCAGTACGGCGGGTCGAACGGGTCGACCGTGAACGGCTCGACCGCGTCGACCTGGCCGCTCGGGTCGGCGGCGTAGTCGGACGTCGTCCGGACCGTGACCGTCGGGGTCGCGCCGGGCTCGAGACCCAGGGCGGCGATGCTGACCGGCGCGACGAGCACCGAGTTGTCGAACACGGTCGTGTCGACGTCGCCGAACGCGCCGTTCACGGCCTGGATGTCGAGGATCTCGGCGGGCTGGGTGCCGGGCACGAACGTCACGGCGACCGTGACGTCGGTGGCCTCGCTCAGCTTGCGCACGACGGTGCGCGCGTCGGGCGCCCCGTCGCCGTCCACGTCCCAGTCGGCGGTCGGGAACACGGACTGGCCGAGCGTGGCCCAGTCGCCGTCCACCGCGATGCCGAGGCCCACGTAGCCGTCGGCCGGGTCGCCGCCCGCCGCCGCGTGCTGCGGGGCGGTCGAGGTCCAGCCGACCCAGCGCAGGTCGCCCGCGGCGATCGAGGACGGCGAGGTGACGAACCCGGGGACGTCCTCGAGCTTGGGGCTGGTCGCCGCGAGCGCGAGCGGGGCGACCAGCGACGTCCAGCCGCCGGTGGCGACGCCCCGACCGGACAGGGTGAGCGGGGCCGTCGTGGTCCCGGCGTCCGGGAAGGCCACCGGGTCGGCGGTCAGCTCGGACACGAGCCGGGGCGCGGCCTGGACCGGCACCCGCAGCTCGGTGTCGCCGGAGGTCAGCACGAGCCGCCCGGACAGCGACGCCACGTACTCGCGGGGCACCCCGCCCTGCGACGCCGCCGAGGTCGGGTCGGGCTCGCGCTCGAGGCCGGCCGGGTCGGCGGTGAGGGTCAGGGTGACGAGCCGCTGCTGGCCCGCGGGCACCGTGACCGACGCCGGGGACGTCGTGATGGTCGCGGAGCCGGCGGTGGTGGCGGCCTCGAAGGCCGTCGCGTACGTGACGGCCGCGGTGCCGGTGTTCTGGACCGTCACCGTCTTGCGGAGCGTGACGGGCTGCGCGCCGACGTCGACGACGCCGAAGGTCACGGACACCTGGTCCGGGTCCTCGGAGCCGTACGCCAGCACCGGGTCGGCGACGGCCGCGCGGGCGTCCACCCGGCCCGAGCCCACCCGCTGCGGGCCGTAGGCGGTGCCGGACTGCCCGGCGCCGGTCCACACGTCGTGCGTGGCGGTGTTCATGACGGCGGCCTTGACCTGCGCGGGCGTCCAGCCCGGCTGGGTCGCCCGGACCAGCGCCGCGATGCCGGCGACGTGCGGGGCGGCCATCGAGGTGCCGGACAGCGACTGCGCGGCGTTCCCGGTGCCGGAGGCGGCCGAGAAGATCAGCGTGCCGGGCGCCGCGACGTCGGGCTTGATGATGCCGAGCGAGCCGTGCGCGCCGCGGGAGGACCCGGGGTTCAGGGCGTCGCCGATCTCGTCGGACACCACGGTGGCCGCCAGCGACGGGCCGAGGTGCGCGACGACGCCGCCGGCCTGGATCGCGGGGAGCAGCGCGTCGGTCGAGGAGGCCGTGAGCTGCGCACCGGGCAGGGTCGCGTTGCCGGCGATGCCGGCGGCGAACACCGTCGACTCGGTGCCGATCAGCACGCCGACCGCCCCGGCCGCCTCGGCGGCGTTCCAGCGGGCGCCGGAGCCGCAGGCGCGGGTGGCGTCGTCGTCGTCCCACCACAGGTAGACGATCTTCCCGGCGACCTGGCCGGCGTACGCGTCGAGCGGGCTGCAGCCGTCGACGTCGTCGCCGAGGTACACGACGGGCGCGGTGACGTCGGCGGTGCCGGCGTACGCGATGGAGTTCTGCGCCGACCACGTCCGCACGAGGGACGGGTCCGGGGCCTCGGTGACCTCGACGCCGTCGTACGTCTGCGGGCTGCCGACGGAGTTCGCGACGGTCAGGCCCGACGCGGCCGAGCCGGGGGAGCCGGCGACGTCGGTGATGTCCCCGGAGTTGCCGGCGGAGAGCACCGCGAGCGTGCCGAGGTCGGACAGCCGGTCGATGAGCAGGTTGTCCGGGTCGTCCGACGGCGTGGCGGACGCGCCGAGCGACAGGTTCACCACGTCGAGGTGGTCGGAGAAGTCGCCGTCGCCGTCGGGGTCGGCCGCCCAGTCGAGCGCGAGGCCGGTCAGGTCGGTCGACCCGCCGATGTCGCCGAACACCTTGAGGGCGTACAGCCCGGCGCCGGGGGCGGAGCCCGGGCCGACCTGCCAGCCGGACAGGTCGGTGAGGCCCGCGTAGTCGCCGCGGAACGTCGTGCCGTCCGGCTGCACGCCGTACCCGGCGGCCGTGCCCGCGACGTGCGTGCCGTGGCCGGAGTTGTCCGAGGTGTACAGGGAGTCGATCGGGTTCTCGTCGGGCGTCGGCGTCAGCGTCGCGCCCGGCAGCTGGGACGCGGGGTCGGCGTCGTACAGCGGGCCGGCGAAGTCGTGGCCGCCGAGGTACTTGGCCGGGTCGAACAGCCCGTCGGGGACGGGCTGGGTGCCGTCCTCGCCGTACGCCGCCGCGTAGGCCTCCGCCGTCCCCGGGCCGCCGAAGTCGGCGTGCGTGTAGTCGAGGCCGGTGTCGATGATGCCGATCCGGACGTCCTGCCCCGTCTCGCCGGTGTCCTGCCACACCTGCAGCGCCCGGGTGAAGGCGTCCGACGACGCGTTGTCGGCCGTCTTCGTGGTGACGCGGTAGACAGCGACGACCTGGTCGGACGCGGCGAGCTCGCGGACCTGCGCGGCGTCGCCGGTGACGAGCGTCCCCGAGACCAGGTTCGCCAGGGTGGCGATCCGCTGCGGCGCCGCGGTGCGGGCGGCCGGGCCGGCCTCCGCGGGCACGACAGCCTCGGCGACCTGCTCGACCTGCTCGGTCGCGTCCTGCACGGCGGCCGGGCTGCCGCCGTCCTCGGCGACGTCGAGCCCCGACGGGGCGTCGAGCTGGACGAAGGCCGTGACCTGGCCGGTCGCCTCGGCGAGGCCGGCGGCGACCTTGCCCGCGACGGCACCGAGGGCGTCGTCGGGGGCGACGGGGTCGCCGGGACCGGCGGCGAGGCCCCCGGGCGGTGCGGCGGCGCGGTCGAGCGGCAGCGTCGCGGCGGTGGCCGCGCCCCCTGCCCCGAGCGTGGTGGTGGCGGCGAGCGCCAGGACGGACAGCGAGGCACGGAGCGAGCGACGCGGCATGGGAATCCGTTCTTCCAGCAGGACGGGAGTGCATCCAGGCCGTGACTGACCGTCATAGCGAGGGTGACCGGGCTCACCGTACAAACTTCTGGGCGATTCGTCACGGTTTCACCACACATCGGCCGGGGAGCAGTCCACGGACCCGGGCCTTCCGGCCTATGCGCCGCGCCCGGAAGCGGCTCAGGTGTGTGCATCGTGTGAAGAATCGGGGGCCCCATCGTCACCGCATCTTCGCGTTCTCGACGCGGCGGCCCCCAACGCCCCGGAGGTCCGCTGCCTACTCTCGTCGTCCGTGAGTGACAGCATGCCCGCCGCGCGGAGCACCCGCGGTCGGCATGCCGCCGAGCCGCGCGGCACCGCGGACGTCGCGAGCGCGGCCCCCTCGACAGCGGGCACCGACCCCGCCCGGGGCGCGGACGCGCCCGCCCGGACCGCCGCCGCGCCCGCCGCCCCCGTGGCGGACCCGACCGCGTCGACCACGACGACCCCGACCGAAGGTGCAGTCCCCAGCCCCGTGACG
>JAEWGQ010000051.1 GCA_023388235.1 Actinomycetes bacterium
ACCTGCAGCAGATCTCGACCCAGGTCGGCGAGATCCGCATGTTCAACAGCGACGTGTCCGGGTGGCAGGTCGCGTACTCGGGCGACACGCGGCGGATCGGCGGGCCGGCGGCGGTGTCCCCGGACAACCCGAACCGCGCCGGGTACGTGGACTCGACGGCCAAGCTCGAGGACGCCCTCGGCAAGGTCGACACCGACCTGCTGACGTCGGGCGAGCAGGACACGTTCGCGAAGGTCACGAGCCTGTGGCAGGACTTCTTCGCCGCCGACGACCGGGTCGTCGCCGCGTACCAGGTCGGCACCCCGGAGGCGCTGGACGCCGGTGACGCCCTCGTGACGGGCGACGCGTACAACGTGTACTACGCGATCGGGGACGCCACCCAGGAGCTGCAGGAGTCGCTGCGCGCCCGGACCGTCGCCGCCACCGAGTCCGCCGCGTCGACGGCGTCGGACGCGCGGGTGCTCACGGGCATCGTGATTGCGCTCGGCGCGCTGGCCGCCGTGCTGACGGGCCTCGCCGTCGCGCGGTCGATGTCCCGCTCCGTGCAGCGGGTGCAGGCCACGGCCGAGGCGATGGCGTCCGGCGACCTGACCCTGGTGCCCGAGGTGTCCTCGCGCGACGAGATCGGTGACATGGCCGCCGCGCTCGCCAGTGCCCAGACCAGCCTGCGCGCGACCATGTCGGGCGTGGTCGAGACCGCCCACGCGGTGGCGGCGGCGGCCGAGGAGCTGTCGGTCGCGTCGTCCCAGGTCGCCCACGGCTCGGACGAGACGTCGGCGCAGGCCGGGGTGGTCGCGGCGGCGGCGGAGCAGGTGTCGCGCAACGTGCAGACGGTCGCGGCGGGTGCCGAGCAGATGGGTGCCTCGATCCGGGAGATCGCGCAGAACTCCTCGCAGGCGGCGAAGGTCGCGGGCCAGGCCACGGAGGTCGCGGCGTCGACGAACGACCAGGTCTCGCGCCTGGGGGTGTCGTCGCAGGAGATCGGGAACGTGGTGAAGGTCATCACGTCGATCGCGGAGCAGACGAACCTGCTGGCGCTGAACGCGACGATCGAGGCCGCGCGCGCCGGGGAGGCCGGCAAGGGCTTCGCGGTCGTGGCCGGGGAGGTCAAGGAGCTCGCGCAGGAGACCGCCAAGGCGACCGAGGACATCGCGCGCCGGGTCGAGGCCATCCAGGAGGACACCGGCGGCGCCGTCGCGGCGATCGGCGAGATCTCGCACATCATCGCCTCGATCAACGACTACCAGCTGACGATCGCCTCGGCGGTCGAGGAGCAGACCGCCACGACCAACGAGATGTCCCGCTCGGTGGCCGAGGCCGCCACCGGCTCCGGCGAGATCGCGCACAACATCACCGGCGTCGCGGCCGCCGCCGCCTCGCAGTCGGACGTCCTCGGGCAGGTCGGGCAGTCGGTCGTCGAGCTCGCCCAGCTGTCCTCCGACCTGGAGTCGCGCGTCAGCCGGTTCCGGTACTGACCCCCGCGCCGCGCACCGGGCGGGGGCCGCGGCCGTCCGGTGCCCGCCGCGGGGGACCTAGGATCGTCCCCGTGGCGGGACGGATCCGGCGGGAGGACGTGCAGACGGTCCGCGAGCGCGCCCGCATCGAGGACGTCGTCGGCGAGCACGTCAGCCTGAAGTCCGCGGGCGTCGGGTCCATGAAGGGCCTGTGCCCGTTCCACGACGAGAAGTCCCCGTCGTTCCACGTCCGCCCGCAGGTCGGGCTCTACCACTGCTTCGGGTGCGGCGAGGGCGGCGACGTCATCGACTTCATCCAGAAGATCGACGGCCTGCCGTTCGCGGAGGCCGTGGAGTACCTGGCCGGCCGCGCGGGCGTGCAGCTCCGGTACGAGGAGGGCGGCGCCCCGCGCCCGGGCCACGAGCCCGGCAAGCGGCAGCGGCTGCTCGAGGCGCACCGGGTGGCCGCCGAGTACTTCGCCGAGCAGCTGCTCACGCCCGGGGCCGCCGCCGCGCGGGCGTTCCTCGCCGAGCGCGGGTTCGACCGGTCCGCCGCGGAGCAGTTCGGCGTCGGCTACGCCCCGCAGGGCTGGGACGCGCTGCTGCGGCACCTGCGCGGGCGCTCGTTCACCGAGGCCGAGCTGACCGCGACCGGCCTGATGAGCCAGGGCAACCGGGGGCTGTACGACCGGTTCCGCGGCCGGCTCGTGTGGCCGATCCGCGAGGTCACCGGCGACGTCGTCGGGTTCGGCGCGCGCCGGCTGTACGAGGACGACCAGGGGCCGAAGTACCTCAACACCCCGGAGACCGCCCTCTACAAGAAGTCCCAGGTGCTGTACGGCATCGACCTGGCCAAGCGCGAGATCGCGAAGAACAAGCAGGTCGTGGTCGTCGAGGGCTACACCGACGTCATGGCGATGCACCTGTCCGGCGTGGGCACGGCCGTCGCCACCTGCGGCACGGCGTTCGGCTCGGACCACGCGCGCATCGTGCGGCGGCTCATGGGCGCCGGCGGCGCCGGCAGCGGCATCCAGCTCGCGTCCGGGGAGTCCGTCGGCGGCGAGGTCGTCTTCACGTTCGACGGCGACTCCGCGGGGCAGAAGGCCGCGATGCGGGCGTTCGGCGAGGACCAGGCGTTCAGCGCCCAGACGTTCGTCGCCGTCGCGGACGGCGGCATGGACCCGTGCGAGCTGCGCCAGGCCCAGGGACCGGACGCCGTGCGCGCGCTCGTGCGCTCGCGCTCCCCGCTGTTCGAGTTCGTCATCCGCACGACCCTGCAGGGCTTCGACCTCGGGACGGCCGAGGGGCGGGTCGGGGCGCTGCGCGCGGCGGCGCCGGTGATCGGCGGCATCCGGGACACCGCGCTGCGGCCGGAGTACACCCGCATGCTGGCCGGCTGGCTCGGCATGGACATCGAGAGCGTGCAGCGCGCGGTGCAGTCCGCGGCCCGGTCGGGCGGGCGCGGCGCCGCGTCGGCGCCCCGGGGTGGCGCGGGGCCGTCGACGGCGGCCGGTGGTGCGCGGTCCGGGTTCGTCCCCCCGGGGCCGGAGCAGGACTGGCGCCGGGACGGCGGCCGCGGCGGACGCGCTGCCCGCCGGACAGGCTGCCGG
>JAEWGQ010000116.1 GCA_023388235.1 Actinomycetes bacterium
GCCATCGAACTCGATCGTTCCGCCCTCGTGCTCGTCGGCGAACTGGGCGATCGTGTCGCTGCAGGAGTCGCCCTCGACCAGGATGGCTGCGAAGGCCGGGTCTGTCGCCGGGGTGATCGTGGCCGGCACCGACGATGTCGCTGTTGCCATGGGCTCCGAGGTCTCGTCGGCGGGGGTGGGCGATGCGTCTGTCTCAACGTCGCAGCTGCGGTCGACTGTCAGGCTCGGGGTCCTCGTGAGCGGTTCTCCGGAGGCGGGGGACTGCTCGCATACCTGCCAGTTCGACTCGTCCACGACGCCGAACACGCCGCCGCCCTCGACGTCGACGTCGTCGGTGAACCCGGCGCTCTCGATCGCGGACAGCGCGGCGTCGAGCTGCTGTCCGGTCACGTCGGGCATCTGACCGGCGTCCTGCTCGGCATCGCACCCGGCGACCGCGAGTGCCAGGGCGCCGACGGCCAGCAGGCGTCCCAGACGCATGTCTTCCCCTTCGATCCACGGACGCTTCGCCTACTCCATCGGCACCCGTGAGCTGCCCGATGAGCCCTGGCGGGCACTCCGGAGATCCTGCCTGCGTGGGCGCGGACCGAGCGCCTCGTCGCGTCAGGCTCGCGACCCGATCAGGTGAACGCGGGCCCGAGCCGGTGCGGCGTCCCGCGTGCCGTCGCTAGCGTGCGGCGCACGAGGGCCGTCGCCGCGTGCGTGGTCGCCCGACACCACCCGGGGAGGCCCGTGCTGACGCGTGCGACGCCCGGCGTGCTGCGCCGCTACCTGTGGTGGCCGCTGCTGGTCGCCGCGGCGTGGCTGGTCGCCGTGGCGGCCGGGATGGCGTGGCCGGCGGTGCTGCTCATGCTGCCGTGCGTGCTCGCGGTCGTGCTCGTCGGGCTGCGCGGTCCGTTCCCGCGCGCGCCGCTCGCGCAGGCGCTGCGCCTGGCGGCGGCGCTGGGGCCGATGATCGCCGTGTCCGCGCTGAACCCGAGGTACGACAGGTACGGGCTGCGCCAGGGGGAGCCCGGGGTGATCACCACCGCCGAGTTCTGGGCGCACGTGGCGCGCCTGGAGATCGTCGCGCTCGTCGTGGTCGAGGTCGGGCTCGTGGTCCTGGCGCGCAGCGGCGTGCGGGCGGAGCCGCGCGGGCCCGGCGCCCGGGGCCGGCCGCGCTGAAGGCGGCGGGGGCTACCGGGCGTCGCGCTCGTGCGCGATGTTGTCGAACCACAGCAGCCAGTCGTCCCCGGCGTCCCCGGTGCGCCGGCGCAGCGCCGACCGGGGGAGCTCGAGCGGGCGCAGGTCCACCCAGCTGGTCCCGTGCAGCCCGGGCAGGGGGAGCGGGGCGCGCGCGTAGTCCCGGGTGCGGGCGCTCTGGTCCCGGGAGGTGAGCCGGGCGACCGTCACCTGCCGGCCGTGGCGGGACAGGACGACGACCGGGCGGTCCTTGGCGCCGGTGCCGTCGCGGAACGGCACCATCGCGAACCACACCTCGCCGGGGTGCGCGACGGGCGCGCCGGCCCGGCGCAGCAGCCGCAGCAGCAGCACGACGGCGCCGACGACGAGGGCGACGAGCCACGGGCGGTCGGCCAGCAGGTCGCGGAGGACCTCCGGGACGGCGGAGTCGATCACGGGTCGGAGTGTGCCAGGGGAGCGCGGGCCGCGGGGGCGGTTCTTCGGGAGGAGAACGCTGCGCCCGGTGTGCCCGCGTAGCGGAGCGCAGTTGGCGTCGGTCTGAGCTCAGCCGAGTGCGACCCACAGTCCGTCGCGTGCGCGGGTCATCCCGACGTAGAGCTCGCGTCGGAGCAGAGTCCACCGCTCGCGTTCGGTGCCATCAGCTGGCGGAGCCGACCCGACGGTGTCCGCGCGCAGGTCGGGCATCAGGACGTGCTTGAACTCGAGGCCCTTGGCGCGTTTGATCGTGCCGACCTTGACGGCGTCGGAGGTGCGCCCGTCGTACTCGGACAGCTCGACTACTGCGAACCCCTTGGCGCGCAGAGCGACGGCCATGCGGGCGGCAGCGTTCCGCGTGGTGCACAGGATGCCCACGTCCCCCGGTCGGGTTCCCACCGTCGTGAGCACCTCACGGACGTGCTCCGCGGCCCGGTCTTCGCGCTCGCGCCAGGACGAGCAGCGCACCACCGTCGGACGCGCACCCTCCCGGTCCACCCGTCGTGGACGGTCTCCCGGCCCCACGACTCCCTCGATATCCGCGCACTCGTCACCCGAGACCAAGGCGGAGGCGAACTCCAGGACCTGACGGGTGTTGCGGTAGTTGGTGTCCAGGACGACGCCGCGACCGGAGATGTCGATCCCGATCTCGGCCAAGGTGTAACCGCCGGGATAGATCGACTGTTGGCCGTCTCCGACGAGCATGAACGCGTCGTCGCGGTCGCCGACCAGGCGGTACAGCATGCGCACCATGGCGGCCGAGAGGTCCTGCGCCTCGTCGACGACCACCGCGGTATAGCGGTCGCTGAGGGGTCGTACCGCGAGCTCCTGTTCCGCCAGCAGGATCTGGTCAGCCCAGTCGTGGATCCCGCCCGCGCGCAGGCGCTCGTCGTAGGCCACCCGGAGATCCCACACGGCGCGCCGCTGCTCCAGGCTCAGCGGGTATCGGCGTCCGGCTCGGTTGAGGGCTGCGTACTGGTCGAATGACGTGAGGCCACGTCCCTTGATGACGTGGGCGATCTCGTCCTTCCAGTAGAAGGAGGTTCGCGAGGTGGAACCGAGCACGCTGGGATGGCCGACCTCGTGCCATGCGGAGTTGAAGGCCTCGTCGATGCGGCGCCGGTCGAGCCGGATGCGGACGCCGCGCTCGTCCAGCAAGCGAGCAGCGAACTCGTGGACGCCGAGAAAGTCGATGCGGTCGTCAGCGTCGGGTGCCATGCGCGACAGCGTGCTTCGCAGGACGTCCGGGAGCGTCCGCACATAGGTCGTCACGAGCAGGCGACCCGGACGGGACCGGGCGAGATAAGCGGCTCGGTGCAGGGCCACCACCGTCTTCCCCGTGCCGGCAGCGCCGCGGATGCGCGCTGGACCCTTCAAAGACCGCCGAACCAGACGTGCCTGGCTCGGGTGGAGGAAGCTCATCCACTCCTCGATCGGCTGGGCGAGCATGCCGTCCAACAGCGCTGCCTGCACTTCGTCGTCCCCGATCAGCGTGTCCTGCACGGGTGCCTCATCCCGCGGCAGCGCAGGTGCGGGAATCGTCACGCTCACGGGCGCGGGGGCGTTGACCTCGGGAAGCAGCTGCAGCGCAGCAGCGAGAACCGTGTCGACCTGGCTCGCCGTGAGGCGGTTGCCATGGGAGGCGATGTGGCGGAGCACGTCCTTCTCGCCGAGCACTCGTACGGGGCCGACGCGCTCGTTCACCGAAGACCGTCCCGCGAGCACGAGGACGACGTGTACTTCTCCGGGCGCGAGCCCGACGTCGGCGAGACTGCCCTCGATCACGTACCCGAGGTCCGCGAGGTTCATGACGTCGTCCGTGACGTCGTCCTGCCCACGGAAGATCCGACCGCCGGCGATGGTGACCTCGCGCCATGCTTTGGTGTCGAGGACGAAGACCCCGCCCGGCCCCACGACGACGAGGTCGACCTGCGCGCGCCGGCTGCCGGGCCAACGCCGGTCGGCGAGCAGGTGGTGTCCGACCGCGGCGAGCGGTGCAAGTGTCCGCGCCGTCGCCTTCTCGGTCGTGTCGGCGACGGCGAAACGCGCGGCCGTCGCTCGGGCGTCGCGGGCGGCCGCGTCGTGCGCGTCTGCGAGCGCGAGCTGCCTCCGCGCCTCCGCTCCGGCTGAGTCGCCTGCGGCCACCGCTGCTCCTTCCCCCCGCATCCGTCGCTGGATTGCCTGACGGTCACCCTAGGCGCCCGCGGTGGTCGCGTGGGCGACATTGCAGAGAGATCGCCGGAATGCGCCGCACCCGCGACGAGCTTGCTGCGACGACCTGCCGTCTGCTCAGCTCCTGCCATGGACTCCTTCGTCGAGAGCACGCTTCGTGAACAGATCATCCGATGGGTGCACGAGCGCGCCGAGGCCAACGGCGGCTTCCTGGGCCGCGACGAGCTGCTCGAGTACCGCGTGGGAGACGATCGGTTCCCGGTGATCGACTACTCCCGCGGCATTCGCAACCCTCGGAGCTTCGCTTCGACCTTGTCCATCGTCTCGTCGGTGCACGGGCCGTACGACGATCTGGAGAGCGACGACGGCTTGTTGCACTACGACTACCGCAAGGGCGACGCGTTCGGCGGCGACAATGCCAAGCTCCGCCATGCGATGAGCACCGGGGTCCCGCTCATTCTGTTCCGCAAGGAGGTCGCGAACGTCTACACCCCCATCGCCCCGGTGTACGTCGTGGGCGACGACCCGGAGGAACGCACATTCCTCGTCGCGCTGGATGAGGCGTTCCGTTTCATGGGCGAGCTCAAGGACCTCTCGGTCGAACAGCGTGCGTACGCCGTACGGTTGGCCAAGCAGCGCCTTCATCAGCCCGCCTTTCGGACTCGGGTGCTGCTCGCGTACGAGACGCGTTGCGCGATCTGCCGGCTGGCATACGGGTCGCTGCTCGATGCCGCGCACATCGTCCCGGACGGGGAGGAAGGTGGTGTGCCCACGACGCCGAACGGTCTCGCCCTCTGCAAGATCCATCACGCCGCGTATGACCGGAACATGCTCGGCATTTCCCCGGACTACGTGGTCCACGTCGACAGGCAGGTTCTCGCGGTGACGGATGGCCCGATGCTGCGCCACGGACTGCAGGAGATGGATGGGGAACGGCTCACGCTGCCGCGCCGGACGTCGGATGCGCCGTCCCGTGACCTGCTCGCCTGGCGCTGGGAGATCTTCGCGGGCCGCTGATGCACGGTCGCGCGCGCAGCTCAGTGTGGTCGGTCGGCGTCGAGGGCGAGCGGGGCCGCCGCGCAGCCTCGGCGACCACCTCGTCGGCGTCGGGAAGGTCGAGCACGCGGCGGGGTAGGTCAGGGCCGACGGTTGAGCAGCTGGCGGCGCAGCAGCGTTCGGTTCGGTCGGCCCCCGTGGCGGCAGGGACGATCGTCCCATTGACGATGTGTCAATGAGTCGTACGGTCGTCTCATGACCAGCCGCACGCCCCGCACGGTGCTCGACCCCGAGGAGCGCCGCACCGCGCTGCTCGACGCGGCCGAGCAGGCGTACGCCGAGCGCGGGCTCAGCCGGACGACGGTCAGCGACATCGCGCGCGCCGCCGGCGTCACCCGCGGGCTCGTCTACCACTACTTCCCGACGACGGAGGACCTGCTCGACGGCGTCCTGGAGCGCCGGGTCGAGGCGTTCGCCGCGTCGGTCCGCGCGTGGGACGACCAGCGGACCGTCGGCGACATCGACGGCGCGCTGCGCGACGTCATCGCCCTGTTCCGCGCCCAGACCGCCCCCGAGGACCCGCTGCGCGCCGACCTGCGCCGGCCCGAGAACGCCGCGCTGTACCAGCGCTTCGTGGACCGCGCCGTCGCCGCCGTCGTCGACACGCTCCAGGTCACGACGGTCGAGGCGTACTCCGCCCGGCACGGCCTGGCCATCGAGAACGTCCGCGCGACGTTCGTGATGCTCGTGCACGGCCTCGTCGGCCTGGTGCGCACGCAGCCCGACGTCCCGGACGCCGTGCTGGTCTCCCTGGTCCGCCAGACCCTCCGGCTCGACATGGTCGGCCGGACGCTCCCGCCCTCGCCCTGAACCCCCGGCCGTCGCGGGATGCGACGGCACCGCTCGCAAGGAGGCTGCAACCGTGTTCCTGTTCGAATCGATCCCGTGGTACTCGGCCGTCATGTGGTGCGTCGTGCTCGCGGCGCTCATCGGCCTGAACGAGGTGACGCGCCGCTGGCGGGCCGCCGGCCTGGCGTTCTTCGTGGCGCTGCCGGTGGTGCTGACGATCTTCGTCTGGCCGCACACGGCCGGTGCCGGGTCCAGCACCGGCACCTGGTTCCACTGGGTGAAGGTGTACTCCGCCCTCGCCGGCTGCCTCGGGTTCATGGCGCTGCGCTACCACCCGAAGCTCGCGGCGAAGCGCTGGGCGCTGGCGTTCCCCGCGGCGATCCTCGCGATCAACATCGCCGAGGCCGTGCTGCGCGACTTCCAGGTCGCCGGGATGTCCGAGGGCGTCGTCGACGGCGTCTACATGGTGCCCGGGCCGTGGAACGTCATGAACGGCGTCGCCGGCATCCTCAACCTGCTGACGATCTGCGGCTGGGCGGGCATCCAGATCAGCCGCTCGAAGTCCCGCGACATGATCTGGCCCGACATGCTCTGGTTCTGGATCATCCCCTACGACCTGTGGAACTTCGCCTACGTCTACAACTGCGTCGGCGACCACGCGTTCTACGCGGGTGCGGCCCTGCTGATCTCCTGCACCATCCCGGCGTTCTGGCTGAAGCGCGGCGCGTGGCTGCAGCACCGGGCGCACACCCTCGCGCTGTGGATGATGTTCACGATGGCGGTGCCGACGTTCGTCACCTCCTCGATGTTCTCCGTCGAGGCGTCGCACGACCCGACCGCGCTGTTCGTGGTGAGCGCGATCTCGCTGGCGTCGAACGTGGCGCTCGCGGTGTACCAGGTGCACCGGATCGTCACGACGCGCCGCAACCCGCTGACGGGCACCGAGCTCTACCCGGAGCTCGCGGCGTACCGGAAGGTGGTCGCGGAGGAGCTCACCGTCGAGCGCCCGGAGCCCCGGGTCCCCGCGACGGTCTGACCCCCGCCACCGGACGTCCCGTCCGCCGCCTCACGCGGCGGGCGGGACGTTCTGGTTCCGGCGGAACAGGTTGCCCGGGTCGTACGCCGCCTTCACCGCCGCCAGCCGGTCCCACGTCGCGCCCGGGTACGCGGCCCGCACCCGCTCCGGGCCCTCGTCGCCGAGGAAGTTCACGTAGGCGCCCGGGTCGCCCTGGTCGAGCAGGGCGACGGTGTCCGCGACCCACGCCGCACGCCGCGGGCGGTCCTGCGGGTGCTCGACGAACGCGGCGACGTTCCCCATGAGCTGCGCCGACCGGTGCGCGTACGCGGTGGCGGCCGGATCCACCCGGGCGATCGCGCCGCCCAGCGCGCGCAGCTGGACCACGCGCATCCCGTCGGTGGCCGCCAGGCTCGCCAGCACCTGCTCGGCGCGCGGCAGGTCGACGGAGTCGAGCAGCAGCGTGTGCGCCACGGCGGTCGGGTGGTACTCCGGGTCCGCCGGCGGGAACAGCTCGGGGTAGGGGACCGGCCGCACCAGGTCGGCCAGCGGCGTGCCGAGTCCCCGCAGCGGGGCCAGGGCGGCGTCGGCCTGCGCGGCGGGGCCGGACCAGCACACCATCGCCATCACGACGAGCGCGCCGTGGTGCTCCGGCGGGACGAACGGCAGCGGCGGGCACGGCATGACGTTGACGATCGCGGACAGGGCGTCGGGCGCGGCCTGCGTGGCCGCCAGGACCCCGGCGAGCACCTGCGCGGTGGCGGGCAGCAGCAGCATCCCGCCGACCACGCCGTCCAGCGGGTGCAGCCGCAGGTGCAGCCGGGTCACCACGCCGAGGTTGCCGCCGCCGCCGCGCAGCGCCCAGAACAGGTCGGGGTGCTGGTCGGCGTCCGCCCGGACCACGCGGCCGTCGGCGAGCACGACGTCCGCGGCGAGCAGGTTGTCGACGGTGAGCCCGTGCGCGCGCGACAGGTAGCCGACGCCGCCGCCGAGCGTGATGCCGGAGACGCCGACGGACCCGGTGTCCCCGAACCCCACGGCGAGCCCGTGCGCCGCCGTCGCGGCCGTCACGGCCCCGGCGGTCAGCCCGGCGCCCACCCACGCGGTGCGGCCCTCGACGTCGATGTCGAGGCCGGTGAGGTCGCGCAGGTCGATCACGAGGCCGTCGTCGACGGTCCCGTGGCCGGCGCCGCTGTGCCCGCCGCTGCGCACCGCCAGCGGCAGCCCGGCGTCGCGGGCGCAGGCGACCGCCATCGCGACGTCCGCGTCGTCGAGCGGGCGCACGATCACGGCCGGTCGCGGGTCGGCGCCGCCGAGCACGACGACGCGCAGCGCGTCGTAGTCGGCGTCCTCGGGGGTGACGACCCGGCCGCGCAGGCGGGTGCGGAGGTCGTCGAGGGCGGTGCTGACGGACATCGGGGGCTCCTGGGCGTCGTCGGCCGGGCGCTCCAGCGTCGCGCCCCACGGCGCGGCGCGGCAAGAGGTTTGCCGCGGTTCGTCCGCGTTCGTCCACGTTCGTCCCGCTCGGCGTGGGTACGCTCGCCGGATGGACCTGCGGTGCACCGGGGAGGTCGTGTACTGGCGCGGCCCGGCGCCGTACCACTTCGTGCCCGTGGGGGAGCAGGAGGCGGCGGCGCTCCGGGCGGCGTCCGCGCTCGTGTCCTACGGCTGGGGCGTCATCCCCGCGACCGTGACGCTCGGCGGCACCGCCTGGACCACCTCGCTGTTCCCGCGCGACGGCGGCTACCTGGTGCCGCTGAAGGACGCGGTGCGCCGGGCGGAGGGCGTCGAGGTCGGCGACACGGTCACGCTGCGGCTCGTCGTGGCCGCCTGAGCCGGGCATGATCGACGCGTGCCCGCCCCCCGCCGCCGCCGCGCCGCCGCCCTGGTCACCGGCGCCGCCGGGGTGGCGCTCGCGGCCGTCGGGATCCGGCTGCTGACCCGGCCGCGGGCCGGGTGGTTCGCGTACGCACCGCTCAGCGGGCAGACGTACCAGCCGGGCGTGCCCCCCGCGGGCGTCGTGTGCCTGGTGGCCGGGGTGCTCGTGGTCGGCGCCGGCGTCTGGCTGGCCCTGCGGCGCCGCTGAGCCGCGCGCCGTCGAGCCATCGGGCCGTCACCTGCCGCGTCGCGCCGCCGCCCGACCCGCGGAAGCGGCTGTCGGCGCTGCTCAGTAGGCTCGTCGTGTCCCGTCACCGACGACCGAAGGACCCCGCTGTGCACACGTTCACCCTCCCCGGCACCGACCTCGTCGTCCCCGACGTCGTCCTCGGCCTGATGCGGATCCAGGACAAGACCGACGAGGAGGTGCGCACGCTCGTCCGGACCGCCCGGGACGCCGGGATCGCGTTCGTCGACCACGCCGACGTCTACGGCGACGAGATGCACGGCTGCGAGGCGCGCTTCGCCGAGGCGATGGACCTCACGCCCGCCCAGCGCGACGAGCTCGTCATCCAGACCAAGTGCGGCATCGTCAAGGACGGCCCGTACTTCGACTTCTCCTACGAGCACATCCTCGAGTCGGTCGAGGGGTCGCTGCGGGCGCTGCGCACGGACCACGTCGACATCCTGCTGCTCCACCGCCCCGACGCCCTCGTGGAGCCGGACGAGGTCGCGCGGGCGTTCGACGAGCTGGCCGAGGCGGGCAAGGTCCGGTACTTCGGCGTCTCGAACCACACGCCCCGCCAGATCGACCTGCTGCGGCGGTCCGTGCGCCAGCCGCTCGTCGTCAACCAGGTGCAGCTGAGCATCACGCACTCCCCGCTCGTCGCGCAGGGCGTCGCCGCGAACATGGGCGCCCTCGACCAGTCGATCGACCGCGACGGCGGCCTGCTCGACTACTGCCGGCTGAACGACATCACGCTGCAGGCGTGGTCCCCGTTCCAGAAGGGGTTCTTCGACGGGGTGTTCCTGGGCGACCGCGAGGCGTTCCCCGAGCTGAACGACGTGCTCGACCGGCTCGCCGAGTCGTACGGCGTCACGCCCACCGGCATCGCCACGGCGTGGATCACCCGGCACCCCGCGCAGATGCAGGTGGTGCTCGGCACGACGACGCCGTCGCGCGTCACCGAGGCCGCGGCCGGGTCCGACATCCGGCTGACCCGCGCCGAGTGGTACGAGCTGTTCCGCGCCGCGGGGCACGTGGTGCCCTGACGGTCCGACGCTGAATCCCGCATCGGTATGGTGGCGGGATGAGCACGCAGATCACGGTCCGCGGGGCATGATCTTCGACTTCGAGGCGCCGCTCTGGGAGTGGGACGCGCGCCGGACCGAGCGGTGGACGTTCGTCAGCCTGCCCGAGGACGCGTCGGACGAGATCCTCGAGCGGGCCGGCGCGTTCGCCCGCGGGTTCGGGTCGCTGCGGGTCGAGGTCACCGTGGGCGGGACGACGTGGCGGACCTCGATCTTCCCGGACGGCAAGCGGCGGTCGTACTCGCTGCCGGTGAAGAAGGCCGTGCGCGCCGCCGAGGGGCTGTCCGTCGACGGGCCGGTCCGGGTGCGCCTGCGGGTGCTGGACGTCTGAGCCGCGCAAGGTCCGCGTGGACGGTCCGAGCGCCGGGTCCGCGCGGGTGCGGCCCTGGTCGGGTCAGGCCGCCAGGTCGACGGCGCGCAGCGGCTCGGCCGCGACCGCCGGTGCGCCCGGCTCGCCCGCACCCTCGGCGCGCGTGCGGGCCCGCTGGCGGCGTGCCCGCAGGACGACGGCGACCGCGTGCCCGCCGACCAGCGCCCACACGGCGTTCGTGACCACGGACGGCCAGACGCCGCTGTTCGCCGCCACCAGGCCCATGAACAGCCCGGACACGACGTTCGCCAGCTGGTAGCGCCCGGA
>JAEWGQ010000191.1 GCA_023388235.1 Actinomycetes bacterium
GCGCGGCGGTGTCCAGCGCGTGGTCGACGTCCGGCACGTGCGCCCGCCGCGACTGCTTCGCCGCGGTGCGGACCGTGCCCAGCCACCGCGCCCGGCTGCGGGCCGCGCGGTCGCCGCGCCACACGACGATCGAGCGCTCCGCCTGCCAGGGCACGACGCCGTCGGCGCCGACCTCGGTGGCCGCCTCGATCGCGAGCTCGTCCCGGTCGCCCTTCGCGAGCGCCTGGCACAGCACCAGCCGCGGCGCGGGCACCGCCTCGCGGACCAGGTCCCGCACCCGCAGGTGCACGCCCTCGGGGCCGACGTGCTCGACCTCCCCCACGACGCGGGTGCCGGCGCCGTCCACCACGTCCACCCGCTCCCCCGGGGCGCGGCGCTGCACCACCCCGGCGTGCCGCCCCTCGGTGCCCGCGAGCACGTACGCGTCACCGACCGCGAGCGCGTCGAGGTCGCCCGGCTCGGCCAGGAAGACGGGTGCGGTCACGGCTCAGCGCCCGGCGAGCTTGTCGCGCAGCTTCGCGAACACCCCGGGCTGCGACGCGGACAGCCGCGCCTCCGGGCGCTCCTCGCCGCGCAGGACCGCGAGCCGGCGCAGCAGCTCGGACTGCTCGTCGTCCAGCGCGGTCGGCACCTGGACGTCGACGTGCACGTGCAGGTCGCCGCGGCCGCCGGCGTGCAGGTGGCCGACGCCGAGGCCGCGCAGCGTGACGACCTGCGCGGGCTGGGTGCCCGGGCGCAGGTCGACCTCCTGCGGGCCGTCGAGCGTCTCGAGCGTCAGCACCGTGCCGAGCGCCGCGGCGGTCATCGGCACCTGGAGCGTGCAGTGCAGGTCGTCGCCCTCGCGGACGAACGTGTCGTGCCGCCGCTCGCGGACCTCGAGGTACACGTCGCCCGCCGGGCCGCCGGCGGGGCCGACCTCGCCCTGGGCCGTCAGCTTGATCCGGGTGCCGGTGTCGACGCCCGCGGGGACGTCCACCTCGAGGGTGCGGCGCGAGCGCACGCGGCCCTCGCCGGCGCACTCGGTGCAGGGCTCGGGGATGACGGTGCCGAAGCCGTGGCACGCGGCGCACGGCTGGGAGGTCATGACCTGGCCGAGGAACGACCGGGCGACCCGCTGCACGCTGCCGCGGCCGCCGCAGACGTCGCAGGTGCGCGGCGACGTGCCGGGGCGGCAGCAGGTGCCGCCGCAGGTCGGGCAGAGCACGGCCGTCTCGACGGGGACCTCGCGGTGCGTGCCGAAGGTCGCCTCCGCCAGGTCGATGTCGAGGCGCACCAGCGCGTCCTGGCCGCGGCGCGCGCGCGGGATGGGGCCGCGCTGCGGACCGCCCGCCGCCGCCGCGCCGAAGAACGTCTCGAAGATGTCCTGGAAGCCGAAGCCGCCGCCCATGCCGCCGCCGGGGGACGCCGGGTCGGCGCCCATGTCGTACATCCGGCGCTTCTCCGGGTTCGACAGCACGTCGTACGCCCGGGAGACGTCCTTGAACCGCTCCTCCGACGCCGCGTCCGCGCCCGCGACGTCCGGGTGCAGCTCGCGCGCCAGGCGGCGGTAGGCCTTCTTGATCTGCTCGGGCGTCGCCTCGCGCGGCACGCCGAGGACCTCGTAGTAGTCGCTCACTCGTCACTTCCTGTGCAGGTCGGTCGCGCGCGCCGGCGCGGGTCGGGGCCGGCGGGTCCGGTCGGGGCGGTCACCCGGCGAGGATCCGGGACAGGTACCGCGCGACGGCGCGGACCGTCGCGATGGTGCCGGGGTAGTCCATGCGGAGCGGGCCGACGGAGCCGATGCGGGCCACGGCCGTGCCGCCGCCGTCCCCGGGGCCGCCGTAGCCGGTCGTCACGAAGGACGTCTCGACGAGCCCCTCGTGCTGGGTCTCGCGCCCGATCCGGACGGAGACCGCCGCCTCGTCCTCGGCCATCTCGGCGAGCAGGCGCAGCAGCACCACCTGCTCCTCGAGCGCCTCGAGCACGGGGCTGATGGTGTGCGCGAAGTCCTGGCCGCCGCCGCGCACGAGGTTCGCGGTGCCGGCCAGCACGATGCGCTCCTCGCTCTCGCGCGCCAGCGTGTCCTCCACGACGCCGACCACCGCGCGCACCAGGGGCGCGTCGGCCTCGGCGAACGCGTCGCCGAGGTCGGCCAGCACGCGGTCGAGCTCCGCGAGCCGGCGGCCGGCGGCCGCGACGTTCAGGCGGGTCCGCAGGCGCGCGACGACCGCCGCGTCCAGCGGCTCGGCGAGCTCGAGCGTGCGCTGCTCGACGCGGCCGTGGTCCGTGATGATGACGACCAGCAGGTGCCGCTCGCCCACCGGGACCAGCTCGACGTGCCGCAGCGCGGTGCGGCGCAGCGACGGGTACTGCACGACGGCCACCTGGTGCGTGAGCTGCGCGAGCAGCCGCACCGCGCGGTCCACCACGTCGTCCAGGTCGGCGGCGTCCTCCATGAACGACTCGATCGCCCGCCGCTCGGGGGCGGACAGCGGCTTCACGGTCGCCAGGCGGTCGACGAACAGCCGGTACCCCTTGTCGGTGGGCACGCGCCCGGCCGACGTGTGCGGCGCCGCGATGTAGCCGGCCTCCTCGAGGGCGGCCATGTCGTTGCGGATCGTCGCCGGGGACACGCCCAGGGAGTGCCGCTCGACGAGCGCGCGCGAGCCGACCGGCTCGCGCGTGGCGACGTAGTCCTCGACGATCGCCCGCAGCACGTCCAGCCTGCGGTCCTCGCTCATCGCCACCTCCCAGCACCTCGCCCGCGGCGAGCCCCGGACCCGCCGGGGTAGCACTCGCCCGTCCCGAGTGCCAATTCTACTCGGCTCCGCGGGCGGTCGTCGTGGCCGGGTCCGCGGCGCGCCCGGCCGGCCCCTCCCGGCGGCGCGCGACCAGGTCCGCCACGCCCACCACGAGCGCCACCGCGACCAGGGCGACGGTGAGGAGCAGCGCGCGGCCCGCGGCCTCGTTGCCCCCCAGGCCCGCCGCCAGGGCGCTGTAGTAGGTCGACAGCGCGACGGCCACGCCCAGGGCCGAGCCGATGCGCTGCCCGACCTGCAGCATGCTGCCCGCGACGCCCGCGCGGTCCAGCGGCACGTGCGCGAGCGTCAGGGTCTGGTTCGGGGAGATCACCAGGCCGCTGCCCGCGCCCGCCACCATCTGGGTCGCAGCGACGACGAAGCCCACGCCCGGCGGGTCCACCAGGCGGATCGCCAGGTCGGTGCCGAGCAGGCCCAGCAGCACGAGCACCAGGCCGACCACCACCAGCGCCCGGCCCCGGGTCGCCACCAGGCGCCCCGACTGCTGCGCGGCGACCGCCGACGCCACGGCGAACGGCATGCCCACCAGCCCCGCCTGCAGCGGCGTGAAGCCGGCGTCCTGCTGCAGGTACAGCGTCGTGACGAGGAACACGGCCGTGAACCCCGCGAAGTACGCCATGCCGAGCAGCGCGCCGTTACGGAACGACGGCTCGCCGAGCACCCGCGGGTCCAGCACCGCCGCGGCCGTCCGCCGCTGGTAGCCGCGCTCCCACAGCACCGTCGCGACGCCCAGCACCGCCGCCACGGCCAGCCACCACCACCGGGCCGGGTCGCCGCCGCGCTGCCCCGACGTCACGACGAACGGCACCAGGACGGCGGTCGTGGTCAGCGCGACGAGCGCCAGGCCCGGGACGTCCAGGCGCGGGCGACCCCCGGGCCCGGCGATCCCGGCCGGCGCCCCGGCGCGCCCGTGCGGCAGGAACCGCACCGCCAGCGGCAGCACGACGGCGATCACGGGCACGTTGACGAAGAACACCCACCGCCAGCCGTGCTCCGCCCCGGCGGCCTGGATGATGAGCCCGCCGAGCAGCGGGCCGAGCGCCGTGGACACCCCGATGGTCGCGCCGAAGTACCCGAACGCGCGCCCGCGCTCGTAGCCGCGGAACAGCTGCTGGATCGTGCCGACCACCTGCGGGTTCAGCAGGCCGGCGCTGGCGCCCTGCAGCAGCCGCATCCCGGCCAGCACCTCGTCCGACGGCGCCAGGCCCGCGCCCAGGCTGGTCAGGGCGAACCCGCTGAGCCCCACGAGGAACAGCAGCCGCCGCCCCCGCGCGTCCCCCAGGCGGCCGGCGGGGACGAGCACGAGCCCGAACGCGAGCGTGTACCCGGCGACCACGAGCTGCAGCTGGCTCGCGCCCGCGTCGAGGCTGCGCTCGATCGACGGCAGCGCGACGTTGACGATCGAGACGTCCAGCATCGTGATGAACCCGATCGCCAGGCAGACGGCGAGCGCGCGCCACCGGTCCGGGTCCGGGGCGTCGGCGGGGGCGGGCTGCTGGTGCGTGGACGTCACCGTCGTGTCGTATCACGGCCCCGCCGGGTCGGCACCTAGGCTGCCGCGGGTGACCGACCGCTACGGACCCGACGTGCTGTCCGGCTCCTCGCCGAGCAGCCACCGCCGCCCCACCTCCGTCCCCACCCCGGCCGAGCCGGGGCTCGTCGTCGAGGAGGTCACGACCGGCTGGGTCGGCGCCGTGGTGCGGGTCGAGAAGTCCGGCGGCGAGCACGTCGTCGTGCTCGAGGACCGCCACGGGCGCACCCGCACGTTCCGGCTCGGCCCGGGGTTCTGGGTGGACGGGCGCCCGGTGGAGCTCGTCCCGCCGCGCCCCGCCGCGGCGCCCGCGGGGCCCCGGCGCACCGCGTCAGGCTCCCTCGCGGCGGCGGACCAGCGGGCCCGCGTCGCGATCGGCAGCCGGATCTGGGTGGAGGGCCGGCACGACGCCGAGCTCGTCGAGAAGGTCTGGGGCGACGACCTGCGCGCCGAGGGCGTGGTCGTCGAGCTGCTGGACGGCGTCGACAACCTGGTGGACGCGCTGCGCGACTTCCGGCCCGGGCCGGGGCGGCGCGTCGGCGTGCTGGTGGACCACCTGGTCCCCGGGTCGAAGGAGCAGCGGATCGCCGACGAGGCGCTGCGCGCGGCGCCCGCCGGGACGGTCCTGGTGCTCGGCCACCCGTACGTCGACGTCTGGCAGGCCGTGCGGCCCGCCCGGGTCGGCCTGACGGCGTGGCCCGCGATCGAGCGCGGCACCGAGTGGAAGCGCGGCATCCTGCGCGAGCTCGGCTGGCCGGCCGAGGACCAGGCCGACGTGGCGCGCGCGTGGCAGCGGATCCTGCGCAGCGTCCGCACCTACGCCGACCTCGAGCCGTCGCTGCTCGGCCGCGTCGAGG
>JAEWGQ010000202.1 GCA_023388235.1 Actinomycetes bacterium
GTGCCGGGGCGGCGGGGCGGCGTCGGAGGTCATCACGCCGACGGTAGGCCGGATGCCCGGCGCGCGCAGGTCAGGACGGCCCCGCCGCGCGCGCCAGCCGCACCGCCTCGACCACCCCGCCCGTCCACGGCTCGCCGTGCCCCGGCAGCACGAGCGCGGCGCCCGTGTCCGCGAGCGCCGTCAGCGACGCCAGGTTCTGCGCGCTGTCCGCGGTCGCCGCCCCCGCGACGATCCGCGGGCCGGTCCGCGTCGTGTACGGGTCGAGCGTCACCAGCGCGTCGCCCGTGAGCAGCACGCCGCTGCCGGGCAGGTGCAGCGCGACGCTGCCCTCGGTGTGCCCCGGGCACGCCACGACCTCGGGACGGCCGGGGACCTTGAGCCGCGCGCCGGGCACGAGCGACCGGACGACGCGCACGCCCCGGACGCGGGCGGCGCCGGCCCCGACCATGGCGGCGAGCGTCAGCACGGCCCGCGGGTGGCGCAGCGGGTACAGCGCGCGGGGGTTCTCGTGCGCGTAGCGGTAGGGGTGCGCGGCCAGCCGGGCGTCGGCGGGGTGCACCCAGACGTCGGTGCCGAGCTGCTGCATGGCGCGGCGCGCGAACCCCACGTGGTCGAAGTGCGCGTGCGTGAGGACGACGGCCCGGACGTCGGCGGGCGTGCGGTCCACCGCCGCGAGCGCCCGCGGCAGGGCCGACCACATGCGCGGCAGCCCGGCGTCCACCACCGTCGCGCCGCGCTCGTCGGCGAGGACGTACAGGTTCACCGACGCGTGCGTGAGGCGCGCCACGCCGGGTGCGGGCAGGTCGACCCTCATCGCGCGCCGCCGGGTGCGGGCTCGGGTGCGGGCCGTGGTGTGGGTGCGGGCCGCGCTGCGGGTGCGGGCGCGGGCTCCGCCGCGTGCTCCGCGGCGGGCACGGGCTCCGGCGGGCGGGGCACCTCGTCGTCCGTGCGGAAGCCGATCGCCTTGTGCGAGCCGTCGCAGAACGGCTTGATGGCCGACGCCCCGCACCGGCACAGCGCGACGGTGGCGCGGCGCCGGGGCACCACCCGGCCGGCGGCGTCGCGGATCTCCACCTCGCCGCGCACGAGGATCGGCCCGTCGGGGCACGGGGTCAGGACGACGGCGGGTTCGGAGGTCATGCGGTCTCCTCGGGGGCGGGGCGGGTGCGGGCGCGCAGGACGTGCGGCGGCGTGGCGGCGCGCACCAGGCGGCGGCCGGCGTACGGCACGCCGCCGGTGACGCGCAGGACGAGGGCGAGCCAGGCGCACACGCCCCGCTCGAGCAGCCACAGCGGGGCCAGCGGCACGGCGGACACCGGGAGCACGCGGGCGCCCCCGGCCCGGCGGCGCCCCCGTTCCGCGGCCGCGCACACCCCGGCCGCGAGCGCCACGAGCAGCGCGGGACGACGCACGGCGGCCACGACGACCGGCAGCACGGCGAGCTCCACGGCGAACCGCGCGGGCTGCGCCAGGCTGTCGTACGCCTGCCGCGGCCGCTGCCGCCAGAAGTGCCCCACCGCGGGCGGGCGGCGGACCACGTACACGTCGTCGGCGCGGTGCTCCGTGCCCCCGCGGGCGCGGACCGTGCGCAGCAGCTCGAGGTTCTCGAACAGCACGTCGCCGTCGTAGCCGTCCGGCCCGAGCGCCGTGCGGCGCAGGGCGAGCGTGCCCGGGTAGTCGGACCCGGCGGCGCGGTTCAGCAGGATGCGGGCGGTGTCCCACCGCGCCTGCCACGGCAGCGGGTCGTAGACGTTCTGCGGGCGCACCACGTCCGCCCGGTCCAGCGGCGCGAGCACGGCGCGGAGGGTCGCGTCGTCGTAGCGCACGTCGTCGTCGGCCAGCACGACCCGGTCCGCGGAGGCCAGCCGCAGGCCGGTCACCACGCCGGCCACCTTGCCGTTCGCCCCCGGCCGCGGGTCGGGGCGCACGTGCCGGACCGCCGGCCCGAACGCGCGGGCGTGCGCCGCGAACCGCTCGGGGTCCGAGCCGTCCACGACGGTCACCGGCAGGCGCGCCGCGAGCACCCGCAGGTAGCCCGCGAGCTCGTCCAGCCCGTCGTCGGACGTCCAGCGCAGCGGCAGCACGTACTCGGCGCCGGCGACCGCGGTCACGCGGCGCTCCCCACCACCCGCGGCCGTCGCAGGGAGGACTCGCCCGCGGACCAGCACCCGACCAGGTGCGCGCCCACCCGGCCGTCCACGGCGAGGCAGGCGGCCGCCCCGAACAGCACGTCGTCCAGCAGCGCGGGCTGCTGCTCCACCAGCCCGCCCGCGAGGTCGCGCCCCGCGATCTGCTCGTGCACGGCGTCCGCCTCGACGTGCTCGTCGAAGTACCAGGTCACGTCGGCGTCGTAGCCGTGGCGGCGGAAGCCGTTGCCGTACAGCCGGTTCGGCTGCGAGGACGTCATCTCGAACGCCGCCAGGTGCCCGACGATGCAGCCCCGCAGGCGCCGGTGCAGGCCGAACATGCTCATCATGTTCACCGAGGCCAGCGTGACCGCGGGCACGTCGTCGACGTACCGGCCGTACGTGTCGTCCAGGCCGAGGCCGCGCATCGTCCGGGCGAACAGGGCGGCGTGCATCCGCTCCGGGCGCCCGCCGCCGTACTCGTCGGCCTGGATCTCCACCAGCGCCGCCTTCGGCACGCCCGCCAGCCGCGGGATCGCCCACGTGTGGGGGTCCGCCTCCTTGAGCTGGTAGACGGAGCGGTGCACCAGCAGCTCGTGCAGCTGCTCGTCGGTGGCCTTGCGCGCCACGTACGCCGACAGGCTCGGCCCCGAGTCGCGGCTCGTCAGGTCGAACAGGGCGCGGGCGACCGCCGGGCCGAGGCCCTCGCGCCCGGCGTCGGCGTCGACGGCGGCACGCACGTCCTCGGGCACCCGGACCTCGGCGCGGAGCTGCGCCTCGAACCGCTCCTCGAGCACGGCCCGGGTGCGCAGCAGGGTGGGGTCCCACTCCAGCCGGTCGTCCACGCCGTCGAGACCCTGGTGGTGCAGCTCGTACAGCGCGGTCAGCGCGACCTGCACGTCCTCGTCGGTGAGCAGGTCGGCGGTGGCCGACGCCGCCCCGGCCGCGCGCTCCGGCAGGGCGGGGTCCACGACGCCGGTGGTGAGGGACGTCAGGACGGCCTCGCCGAACGGTCCACGGGCGGTCGGTGTACGCATCTCGCTCCTCGTCGCGCGTCCCCGCGCGGTCGGCCGGGCCCCGCTGCCAGAGGCGCCTGCCCGCGGGTCGGTCGCGGGCTGCTGCGCTGGTCACGGTAACGCCGGGGCGTCGCGGGCGCGCGTCGAACCGGGCGTGCGGGGAGGGCCGGGGCGCGAGGTCGGGCGCGGGGCGGGCG
>JAEWGQ010000271.1 GCA_023388235.1 Actinomycetes bacterium
AGGTCCGACAGCGCGAGGCCGGGCAGGGGCAGGTTCTCGAAGAGCGACGTCATGGCACCGCCCAGCCTAGGCGCCCCCACCGACAGGGCCCGCCCCTGCCCCGCCGCGCGGTGCCCCGGCCGCCCCGGCGCCCGCGCGGGCGGACGCCGGGCTGCGCACCCTCAGACGCCCGCGCCGGCCAGCGACCCGGTGACGTCCTCGACCGGGTGGACGATGCACTGGACGGTGCGGTCGCCCGCGTCCCACGAGTCCTCGGTCGGGCGGAGGACGGCCATGGACAGCACGGAGTCGGCGTACGGGAGGCCGACGAAGCTCTCGAACTCCGTCACGCAGAACTCGTCCGCCTGGTCGTCCGCGTCCGCGGGCAGGGCGTCGCCGGCCAGGACCTTCTCGGCGTACACCTCGCCGTCGTGCGGGTCGGAGCACGGGACCGTCGGGACGGAGTCGACGAGGCCCTCCGCCACGTCGGACATCACGAGGCAGTCACCGACCCGCAGCGCCAGCACGTCGGCGTCGGCGGCCTCGGTGATGTCGCCGGAGGCGGCGTCGCGCTTCGGGTCGCCGGCGCCGAGGCAGGCGGTGAGGGACAGCAGGAGCAGGCCCGCACCGAGGGCGGGCAGGAGGGGACGGCGAGCGGCCGCGTGGAGGTCCATGCGCCCACCGAACCCGGACGGCGACCACGCACCACCCCCACGGGGCGGCTGTGTAGGTGGCCCGGCTCAGGTCAGCAGCAGCCCCACGACCCACGCGCCGGTGGCGACCAGCGCGCCCGCCAGCTCGATGAGGATCGTGATCCCCGTGGCCCGCAGCGCCGCGACGGTCGCCCGCCAGGCGTCGCCGTGCGGGTGCCGCTCCAGCAGGCGCTCCGCGAGGTACACGCCCCCGACGAACCCCACGGGCAGCCCGACCACCGGGATCACGAAGAACCCGACCACGCCGAGCACGCCGCCGACCACGAGGACCCGGTTCCGCACCCCGGTCCGGGTCAGGTAGCGGCCCGCGACCAGGTACTTGACCACCCCGGCGACGACGGTGGCGGCCACCGCGACCCCGAGCACCGTCCAGGCGACGGGGCCGCCCGTGACGAACGACCACACGGCGACGGCCCCGAGCACCAGCAGCGCGCCGGGCAGCACCTGCACGACGACCCCGACCAGGCCGACCGCGACGACGAGCCCGACGAGGACCTCGCCGAGGGCGCTCACCGCCAGAGCACGGCGACGAGCACGTTCACCACGGTGAGGCCCAGGGTGGCGCCGACGAGGCCGCGGGTGACCCGCTCGGGCTTGCGGGTGCCGTACCAGACCAGGGCGGTGACCACGACGGCGACGACGAGCTTGACGGCGATCTTGGCGTTGTCCGGGGGCTCCAGGTCACCGACCTCGGCGGACCGCAGGCCCACCATGATCAGCCCCGTCACCAGCGCGGTCAGCGCGCCGTGCAGCGCACCCTTCGGGAAGGCGGGCTTGCGCAGGGTCACCAGGCAGCCGCCCAGCACGATCGCCCAGCCCAGCAGGTGCAGCACGACCAGCAGGCCGTACACGATGTCCATCGCTCGAGGTTCCTCGTCCGTCGTCGGTGCAGTACCCGACGAGGATCGCACGAGCGGCGCGCCCCGGCCGAGCGGGCGGGGTCAGAGCAGGCGGCGCGCCGCCGCCCAGCGGGTCAGCTCGTGCCGGGAGGACAGCTGCAGCTTGCGCAGCACGGCGGACACGTGGGTCTCGACGGTCTTGATCGAGATGAACAGCTCGCCGGCGACCTCCCGGTAGGAGTACCCGCGCGCGATCAGCCGCATGACCTCGCGCTCGCGCGCCGACAGCCGGTCGAGCTCGTCGTCCCCGGTCGCCACGTCGCCGGCCGCGGCGCCGAACGCGTCGAGCACGAACCCCGCGAGCCGGGGCGAGAACACCGCGTCCCCGCCGGCCACCCGCAGCACGGCGTCGCACAGGTCGGGGCCGGAGATCGCCTTGGTCACGTACCCGCGGGCGCCGGCGCGGATGACCGCCACGACGTCCTCCGCGGCGTCGGACACGGACAGCGCGAGGAACCGGGTGCCGCCGAGCAGGTCGGTGCACGCGCGGATGACCTCGGCCCCGCCGCCGCCGTCACCACCGGGCAGGTGCACGTCGAGCAGCACGACGGGGGGCTGGGTGGTCCGCACCACCTGCACGGCCTCGTCCACCGTGGCGGCCTCCCCCACGACCCGGACGCGGGAGTCCAGCGAGGCCTTCACCCCGGCGCGGAACATCAGGTGGTCGTCGACCAGCACCACGTCGACCGGAGCGTCGTTCATCCCTGCATCGTCCTCTCGTCCGCAGCCGGCGCCGCACCGGCACCGGGTCCGGGTCCGCCGGGCGCGTGCCCGTTCCCGTGGGTCTCGCGCAGCACGGGCACCCGCAGGCGCACCTCCGTGCCGCCGCCGTCCTTGCACACCACCGACGCCGTGCCGTCGCGCCGCCGGACCCGCCCGAGGATCGACTCGCGCACGCCGAACCGGTCGGCCGGCACCGCGTCGGGGTCGAAGCCCGCGCCGCGGTCGCGCACGAACACCTCGACCTCCTCGGGGCCCGCCTCCAGGTACAGGGACACCGGCGGGCGCCCGTGCCGGACGGCGTTGAGCAGCGCCTCGCGGGTCGCCTGCAGCAGCGCGTCGGTGTTCGCGTCCGGCTCGGTGTCGCCGACGACGACCGTCTCGATCGTCACGGCCTCCCCGTCCGGCCCGGTGCGGGTGTCCTCGATCTCGGCCACGATCGCGGCCAGCACGGCGGCGACGGACGTGCCCGGCGCGGGCCGGTCGTCGTACAGCCAGGCGCGCAGCTCGCGCTCCTGGGCACGGGCCATCCGCGCGACCTCCGTGGGGTCGTCGGCGCGCGCGCGGATCAGCGCGAGGGTCTGCAGCACCGAGTCGTGCAGGTGCGCCGCGATGTCCGCGCGCTCCGACTCCCGGGCGCGCGCGGCCCGCTCGTCCCCGAGCTCCCGCACGAGCCGCAGCCACCACGGCGCGAGCACCAGCGCGACGCCCGCGAGCACGGCGACCGCCGCCACCGTCGACTGCACCAGGGCGCCCGGCGCCGCCTCCTGGCCCACCAGCAGCAGCACGCCGACGCCGGCGATCACCAGGCCGCCGACGAGCCGCAGGATGCTGACCGGCCGGCGCGACCCCGCCTTGCGCTCGCGCTGCACCGCGTCGAGCTGGCTCCACGCGAGCGCGGCCCCCGCCACGAGCAGCAGCACGGGCACCACCCACGACCCGCCGAGCGTGCCGCCGGTGCGGGAGAAGAGCAGCGCGACAGCGCCGGCGAGCAGGGCCACCCCGACGGCGATCTCGCTCCACGGCAGCCGGCGCAGCCGCTCGACCGTGTCGCTCTGCTGCGCCGGCGCCAGCCGGGACAGGGCGGCGGGGCGCTCGGCCCCGGCGACGGCGAGCGGGTCGCCGACCGGCACGGTCAGCCACCAGAAGACGTACAGGCCGACCCCGACGCCCGCGAACGGGGTGAGCAGCACGAACAGCACCCGCACGAGCTTCACCGGCACGTCGAGGTGCAGCGCGAGGCCGGCCGCGACGCCACCGACGACGCGGCCCCGCTCGGGGCGGCGCAGCGGCAGGCGGGGCGGGGAGTCCATGCACCGATGGTCACACGTCCGAGCGCTCCCGGACGGCCCTCAGGGCCCAGGATCAGGGACCCCGGCCTGCGATTCAGGGGCGGGTCAGGGGGGTACCCGATGCCCGGGCGCCCGCCGCCCGAGCAGGATCGAGGCATGACGAACGACAGCTCCGACCGCGGGCCGGGCCCCGTGCCTCCCCCGCCGGCCTCCCCGCCCGACGGCCACGGCATGGACGGGTTCTTCGCGGCGATCCGCCGCACCGGCCTCGTGCGCAGCGACGACCGCTGGCTCGGCGGCGTGGCCGGCGGCCTCGCCGCCCGGTTCCGGATCGACCCGCTGCTCGTGCGCGGCATCGTGGGCGTCACCATGCTCATGGGGTTCGGGTTCGTGCTGTACGGCCTCGCCTGGGCGCTGCTGCCCGAGCAGTCCGACGGCCGGATCCACCTGGAGGAGACGGTCCGCGGCAGCTTCGACATCGCCCTGCTCGGCGCGATCGCCCTGGTCGTCGTCGGCCTGTCGGCGGGCGACTGGTGGTTCAGCTGGGGGCCGTTCGGCTCCGGCTGGCTCGCCGCGTTCGCGTGGGCCGCCGCGCTGACCGCCGGGATCCTCATCGTCTCCAGCGTCGTGCGCCGCAACCGGGAGGGGCGCCCGCCCACGCCCCCGTGGCAGCCCCCGTCCCAGGAAGGACCCGCACCCATGTCCAGCACCAGCCCGGCCGGCGCGCCCGCGACCGGCGCCCCCGCCCCGAGCGCGTACCCGAGCCCGTACCCAAGCGCGGGGCCCGCGGTGCCCCCGCCCGCGGCGGCCCGCCCGCCCTACGGCGGCCACCCGG
>JAEWGQ010000312.1 GCA_023388235.1 Actinomycetes bacterium
GTCGTGGCCGTCACCACCGCGAGCACCAGCGGGTCCAGCCACGGCCACGGGCGGCGGGCCCGCGCCACGAGCCAGAGCACCGACACCCCGGCGGCCGGCCACACGAGGCTCACGTCCGCGTCGGGAGCCCGCGTCGAGCGGCCGAACACGCAGGCGCCGCCGTAGAGGGCGGCGAACGCGACGACCAGCCACCAGTCCCGGGCCGTCGGCACCCGCCGGCGGCGTACGTCCGCCGCGGGCGCCCCCGGCGCGGCCGGCTGCTGCGAGCTCACCCGACCTCCGTCCCCGACCGGCGCCGTCCGCCGGGCCCCGTCAGCAGGCTACGGGGCCCGGCGGGACCGCGCCGCGCGAGGCTCAGGCGCCGACGTACTCCGCGAGGTGCCGGCCCGTGAGCGTCGAGCGCGCCGCGACCAGGTCGGCCGGCGTGCCCTCGAACACCACCCGCCCGCCGTCGTGCCCGGCCCCCGGCCCCAGGTCGATGATCCAGTCGGCGTGCGCCATCACGGCCTGGTGGTGCTCGATGACGATCACGGACCTGCCGGCGTCCACCAACCGGTCGAGCAGGGCGAGCAGCTGCTCGACGTCCGCGAGGTGCAGGCCGGTCGTCGGCTCGTCGAGCACGTACACGCCGCCCTTCTCGCCCATGTGCACGGCGAGCCGCAGCCGCTGGCGCTCGCCGCCGGACAGCGTGGTGAGCGGCTGGCCCAGGCTCACGTAGCCCAGGCCCACGTCGGCCAGGCGCGTGAGGACGGCGTGGGCCGCCGGGGTGCGCGCGTCGCCGGACCCGAAGAACGCCTGCGCCTCGGTCACCGGCATGGCGAGCACCTCGGCGATGTTCCGGCCGCCGAGCGTGTACTCGAGGACCGCGGCCTGGAACCGCCGGCCCTCGCACTCCTCGCACGTGGTCGCGACCGTCGCCATCATCCCGAGGTCGGTGTAGACCACGCCCGCGCCGTGGCAGGTCGGGCACGCGCCCTCGGAGTTCGCGCTGAACAGCGCGGGCTTGACGCCGTTCGCCTTCGCGAACGCCTTGCGCACCGGGTCCAGCAGCCCCGTGTACGTCGCCGGGTTGCTGCGCCGGGACCCCCGGATGGCGCCCTGGTCGATCGCCACGACGCCCTCGCGCCCGGAGACCGAGCCGTGGATGAGCGAGCTCTTGCCCGACCCGGCGACGCCGGTCACCACGGTGAGCACCCCGAGGGGCACGTCGACGTCGACGTCCTGGAGGTTGTGCGCCGAGGCGCCGCGGATCTCGAGCACGCCCGTCGGGGTGCGGACGGCCGGCTTCAGGGTGGCCCGGTCGTCGAGGTGCCGGCCCGTGAGCGTCCCGCTGGCCCGCAGCCCCGCGACGGTGCCCTCGAACACCACCTCGCCGCCCGCGGAGCCCGCGCCCGGCCCGAGGTCGACGACGTGGTCCGCGACGACGATCGCCTCGGGCTTGTGCTCGACGACGAGCACCGTGTTGCCCTTGTCGCGCAGCCGCAGCAGCAGGTCGTTCATCCGCTGGATGTCGTGCGGGTGCAGCCCGGTGGTCGGCTCGTCGAACACGTAGGTGACGTCGGTCAGCGACGACCCCAGGTGCCGGATCATCTTCGTGCGCTGCGCCTCGCCGCCCGACAGGGAGCCGGACGGCCGGTCCAGGGACAGGTACCCGAGGCCGATCTCCACGAACGAGTCCAGGGTGTCGCCCAGGGCCGTCAGCAGCGGGCCCACGGACGGCTCGTCGAGCTCGCGCACCCACGCGGCGAGGTCGCTGATCTGCATCGCGCAGGCGTCGGCGATGTTCAGGCCGCGGATCCGCGAGGAGCGCGCGCCCGCGTTCAGCCGGGTGCCGTCGCAGTCGGGGCAGGTGGTGAAGGTGACGGCGCGCTCGACGAACGCCCGGATGTGCGGCTGCATCGCGTCGACGTCCTTGGCGAGCATCGACTTGCGGATCTTCGGGATCAGCCCCTCGTAGGTGAGGTTGATGCCCTCGACCTTGATCTTCGTCGGCTCGCGGTGCAGCAGGTCGTGCAGCTCGCGCTCGCCGTAGTCGCGCAGCGGCTTGTCCATGTCGAAGTAGCCGCTGCCGGCGAAGATCCGCCCGTACCAGCCGTCCATCGAGTAGCCGGGCACCGTCAGGGCGCCCTCGGCGAGCGAGCGGTCGGCGTCGAACAGCTGGGTGAGGTCGACGTCCTGCACCGTGCCGCGGCCCTCGCAGCGCGGGCACATGCCGCCGGTGATGCTGAACTCCCGGCGCTCCTTGGTGGTGGTGCCGCCCTTCTCGACGGTCACCGCGCCGGCCCCGCTGATCGACGCGACGTTGAACGAGAACGCCTGCGGGGAGCCGATGTGCGGCTGCCCGAGCCGGCTGAACACGATCCGCAGCATCGCGTTGGCGTCCGTGACCGTGCCGACGGTCGAGCGCGGGTTCGCCCCCATCCGCTCCTGGTCGACGATGATCGCGGTGGTCAGCCCGTCCAGGACGTCCACGTCCGGGCGCGCGAGCGTCGGCATGAACCCCTGCACGAACGCGCTGTAGGTCTCGTTGATCATCCGCTGCGACTCCGCGGCGACCGTCGCGAACACGAGCGAGCTCTTGCCCGACCCGGACACCCCGGTGAACACGGTGAGCCGCCGCTTCGGGAGCTCCAGGCTGACGTCCTTGAGGTTGTTCTCGCGCGCGCCCTGCACCCGGATGCGGTCGTGGCTGTCGGCGACGTGCCCGGTCGCCGTCGTCCCCGCGGTGCCGTCGGTCGTCGTCATCGTGTCTCCCTGCTGCTCGCAGGCGCGGGGGCGCGTCGTCCGCCGCCCCGTCGCCCGTCCCGTCGCCCCGCCGTGCACCAGTGTGGCCGATGCCTCCGACACTCAGCCGCCCCCCCCCGGCCACCGGGACCTTCGTCCCGGGGTACGGTCGGGCGCGTGGACCGCAGCCCCCTGCCGCGCGCGCTCGCCGCCGGACGCCTGGTGGGCGTCGCCGGCGCGGTGCTCGGGCTCGGCTCCGGCGCGCACCTGCTCGCCGGCGGGACGCTGCCCGCCCCGGGGGCGCTGCTGCTGCTCGCCGTGCCGGTGCTGCTCGCGGCCGCGCTGCTCGCGCGCCCGGACGTGGACGTCCTGGACGGGCTGACCACCGCGA
>JAEWGQ010000399.1 GCA_023388235.1 Actinomycetes bacterium
GGGCGGCACCGCCTCCAGCACCTCCCCGAGCGCCGGGTCGCCGCGCTCGGCACGGGCCACCTCGGCCTCCGCGCGGGCACGGCGGAACTCGGGGTAGGAGGCCGCGGCGGCGGCCGCCGACAGGCCGGCCTTGAGCCAGCCCCGGGCGGCCCGGGACCGGACGAGGTCGGGCGAGGCGTAGTGCGCGGCGGTCGTGACGCCGGAGACGGCGGCGGCGAGCACGCGGGTGGCGGGCGGGGTGCGGAGCACGGGGGCGTCCCTCCGGTGGGGTGCGGGTCGTCCGGTCCACCGTAGACGGCGCGGCGGCGGGACTCAGCCCTCCGCGGCCAGCGGCAGGCTCCGCACGCTGCGGAACCGCCGCTCGCGCCCGTCCACCGGGTCCTCGAACGCCAGCTCCGCGGCGAGCAGCTGCAGCGGGCGCGTGACGTCGTCCACCGCGACCTCGCGGACCTCGGGGTACAGCGGGTCGTCCACGATCGGGATGCCGAGCCCGAGCAGGTGCAGCCGCAGCTGGTGCGTCCGGCCGGTGCGCGGGGACAGCCGGTACACGCCGAGCCCGTCCACCTCGCGCTCGAGCTCGACCCGGGTCTCGGCGTTCACCGGCGCGCCCGGCACCACCTGGGCCTGCCAGGCGCCGCGCTCCTTGCGGATGTGGTCGCGCACGACGACCGGGAGGTCCAGGCCGGGTCGCAGCGGCGCGAGCGCCCGGTACGTCTTGCGCACCGCCCGCCGCTCGAACGCCGTCTGGTACGGCCCGCGCCAGCGCGCCTCGGTCGCCAGCATGAGCAGCCCGGACGTGACCCGGTCCAGCCGGTGCAGCGGGGACAGCTCGGGCAGGCCCAGCTCCTCGCGCAGCCGGACCACCACGCTCTGCCGGACGTGCCGGCCGCGGGGGATGGACGACAGGAACGGCGGCTTGTCCACCACGACCAGGCGCTCGTCGCGGTGCACGACGTGCAGGGCGCCGGGGACCTCCGGCTCGTCCCGCAGGTCCCGGTGGAACCAGACGAACCGGTGCGGGGCGTACGGGTCGTCCGCGCGCACGGGCCGGCCGTCCTCGCCGACGAACCGCTCCTGCGCGAGCATCCCGGGCACGTCGACGTGCTCCGGCAGCCGCTCGCGGAGCCACGCGCCCATCGTCGGCCACGTCGCCGGGCGGCGGCGGTCGCGGTCGGGCGTCCGCACCCACGCGGCGCCGAGCCCGTGACGGGGCGGGAGCGGGGACCGGGGCGGCACCCGCCGATGGTACGAGGGCCGCGGGCGGTCAGCCGCCGGCGACCGGGTCGTCCCGGCGGAGCGCCGGCCCCCACCGGTCCTCGATCCGCCCGAACCGCCACACCGCCAGCGCGACGGCCCAGGTGGCCACGAACAGCCCGACGACGACGTAGCCGACGTGGTTGAGGTCCAGCCCGCCGACCCAGGCCAGGGGGCCGGAGGTGATGTGCAGCCGGTCGGTGAGGATGGAGACCACCTCGATGCCGCCGATCAGCAGCGCGACGGCGACGGACAGCCCGGTGACGGTGACGTTGTAGTAGACCTTGCGGACCGGCCGCGCGAACGCCCACCCGTAGGCGACGTTCATGAAGCAGCCGTCGATCGTGTCGAGCAGGCTCATCCCGGCGGCGAACAGCACCGGGAGGGTGAGGACCGCGTACCAGGGCAGCGCGAACGCCGCCGCCCCGCCGGCGAGCACGAGCAGGGAGACCTCCGTGGCGGTGTCGAACCCCAGGCCGAACAGCAGGCCGACGGGGTACATCTGCCAGGGCCGGGTGACGGACCGCGTGACGCCGCCGAGCACGCGGTTGAGGAACCCGCGCTGCTCGAGGTGCGCCTCCAGGGCCGCCTCGTCGTAGTCGTCGCGGCGCATCCGGCGCACGACGCCGAGGATCTGGCGCAGGACGGCCAGGTTGATGAGGCCGATGAGCAGCAGGAAGACGCCCGAGACGGCGGTCCCGATCAGCCCGGTGGTCTCCTGCAGCGTCGAGGAGTCGTCCTCGACCTGGCCGGCGAGCGCCCTGACGCCCAGCGACAGCAGCAGGCACAGGCCGAACACCACGGAGGAGTGCCCGAGGGAGAACCAGAACCCGACCGACATCGGGCGCCGGCCGTCGGTCATGAGCTTGCGGGTGGTGTTGTCGATCGCCGCGATGTGGTCGGCGTCGAAGGCGTGCCGCATCCCGAGCGTGTACGCGGTGACGCCCAGACCGATCCCGAACACGGTCGTGGAGGTCACGTGGTACTCGGCCGGCGCGACGACCAGCACCAGCACGCCCCAGCCGACCAGGTGCAGCAGCGCGATGAAGCCGGCCATCCCGGCGACGGACGTCCACTCCGCGCGGCTCAGGCGCACGCGGCTCGTGGTGGGTGTGCTCATGCCGGCCCCCTGCTGGCGATGCACCGCGACCGCCTGCTCCCGACGGTCGACGACACCTGCGCCCGACGCTAGTGCGACCGGGTCGCTGGTGCAACGAGTCGCACTAGGCCGGCGGAGCGCCCGGCGCCGCCGCCGCGCAGGCGGCGCACAGGCCCGACAGCGCCACGTGCCCGGCGTCCAGCACGAAGCCGTGCGCGCCGGCCAGCACCGCCGCGACGCCGTCCAGCAGGTCGGACGGCACGTCGCGCACCAGCCCGCACCGGCGGCACTGCAGGTGCAGGTGCGCGTGGCCCTCGGTGACGACGTGGTACGACGTCGCGCCGTGCGCCAGGTGCACGTGCTGGACCACCCCGAGGCCGGACAGCGCCTCGAGCGCCCGGTAGACGCTCGCCCGGTGCACGCCGGGGTCGGCGGCGGCGACGCGGGCGACGACCGCCTCCGCCCCGCAGTGCCCGCCGTCCGCCACCAGGGCGCGCAGCACCGCCCGGCGGGCGCCGGTCATCCGCTCGCCGCGCGCGTGCAGCAGGTCCGTGGCGCGCCGGACCAGGGCGTCGGCCTCCGGGCCCGTGGGCGCGCCGGACCCCGCGGGCGCGCGGGACCCCGGTGCGGGGTCGGTCGCGGTGCGGGTCACGGCATCCGTCCTGAGCGCCTCGTCGGGCCGGCCGTCGGCCGGCACGGCACCACGGTAGGCCCCGGGCGTCGCCGCCGGGTGCTCAGAACTCGTCGAGCGCCAGCAGGTCGTCGGTCCACGCCCCGCCCGCGCAGCTGCGCAGGTGGGCCGACCCGAACGCCGGGTGCACGGTGGTGATCGGCGCCTCCGCCCCGGCCTGGCCGACGTACGCGTGGCCGCCGTCCTCGATCCACCGCACGACGGCGGCGCGCGAGCTCACCCCCTCCCCGCGGTCCTCCCGGCTGGTCCAGCGCACATCCGTGATGTGCTCGTGGTCCCGGATCCCGTCCGACAGGCGGATGTGGGTGATGCGGATGCTCATGGCACGTCTCCTCGACGACCGGCTCGGCGCGACGCTGCGCCCGGACCAGCATGGCAACGCGCCGGCGGCGGCCGCGAGGGACTTCGGTCCGGGGGTCAGGCCACGACCCGCACCGTCGTCACGTAGGACCGCTGCTCCCCGGGGTGCAGGACGAGCAGCTCGCCGTCGCGCTCCGCCTGGGCGCGGCCGCCGTCCCGCGACGTCGACGGCTCGACGCCGAGCACGTTGACGCCGGGCGTGGGGTCGCGCCACAGCACGAGCAGCGGCCAGCCCGCGGTCGCCTGCTCGACCTCGACGGCGCGCCCGGTGGGCGCGGTGACGGTCACCGTCGCGGTCGGCCCGGCGTGCGGGCGGCAGTAGAGCACCGTCTCGGGCGCCGGCCCGGGCGCGAGGTCGAGGGTCCACGGCAGCGCCTGCGGGGTCCGGCCCGGGCGGTCGCGCTCGCCGAACGGCTCGGCCGTCGCGGTCACCACCGTGCCGGGGCCGACGAGCGGGTAGCCGAGGTTCAGGTGGTGCCGGAACATGTGGCCGGCCGGCCCGTACCCGTCGTTCGTCACCACGTCCTCCACCCGCAGCTCCGGGCGCGCGGTGGACAGCACGATCCGCCGGCGCAGCCGCAGCGTCGGCTGCCCGAGCGCCGCCTCGACCACGTCCCCGGTGATCTCGACGGCCGGTGCGCCGCCGTCGTCCACCAGCGCCCAGCGCACGTTCTCCGCCGGGACGTGCCCGACGCGCCCGTGCAGCCCGTGGTGGGTGCCGTCGACCGTGGCCGGGGCACCGGTCGCCGCCAGGCCGCACGTCGTGAGCAGCCCGCCGCCGAACGTCCGGGTCCACCCCCCGCCCCAGGGCTCGTACCGGGTGGAGGCCACGGGCCCGCGCGCCGAGCGCCACGCCAGCGGCGCGCCGGCCGCGTCGGCCCAGCCCAGGTCGAGCGCGCGGTCCAGGAGCACCTCGACCGAGACGCCGCGCGGGTTGCGCACCACCAGCACCGGGGACCCCCGGCCCGGTCCCTCGTCCCGCACGAGGCGGTCGACCTGGACGAGCTGGTCGGGCGCCCCGACCAGCCGTCGCAGGTCCTCGGCCAGGACGACCGAGTCGGTGCCGAACCCCATCAGCCCGCGCCCCGCACCTCGGCGGCGCTGGACCGCCGGGCGCCCACGGCGATGGCCACGACGAGCACCGTGCCGGTCAGCACGTACTGCCAGTACGACGCGACGCCGAGCAGGTTGAGCGCGTTCGCCAGCACGGCGAACAGCAGCGCGCCGACGACGGTGCCGAACGTGGTGGCCCGGCCGCCGCGCAGCGCGGTGCCGCCGACGACGACCGCGGCGATCACGTCCATCTCGAAGCCCGTCGCCATGGTGCCCTCGGCCGACGACAGGCGCCCGGTCATGAACACGCCCGCCAGCGCGAAGCACGCCCCCGCGAACGCGAAGACCGCGACCTTCACGCGGTTGACCGGCAGCCCGGCCAGCACCGCCGCCCGCTCGTTCGAGCCGGACGCGCGCAGCGTGCGGCCCACGTACGTCCGCTGCAGCAGCAGGAACGTGCCGACGGCCAGCACCACGAACACGAGGAACGGCACCGGCAGCCAGCCGACCGTGCCGGTGGTGGCCGCGCGGTAGTTCGTGGACGTCACCGGGACGACCGTGCCCGAGGTCCAGATGAACGCGGCCCCGAGGAACAGGTACAGCGTCCCGAGCGTCGCGATGAACGGCGGGATCCGCACGTAGGTCACCAGCAGCCCGTTGACCGCGCCGAGGCCCGCGCCGATCAGGAGCGCGAGGAGCACGGCGGCGCCGATCGTCGTGTGCGGGAGGACGGTCGCGACCGCGATCGACGCCACCGCGATCACGCCGCCGACCGACAGGTCGAGCAGGCCGCCGGCGATCAGCAGCGTCATGCCGCACGCCGCCAGGCCGACGAACGAGGCCTGGAACAGGACGTTGGACAGGTTGCCCGTGCCCCAGAACGCCGGCTTGGCAGCCCCCACCGCGAGGCAGAGCACCACCAGCACGCCCACGAGGTACTGGCGCGCGCCGAACTGGCGCAGGGTCTGGCCCCACGAGGGCCGGTCCTCCGGCCGGCGGCTCGGGGAACGGTCCGCCGGCGCGGGGGCGGCGGTCTCGGTGCGGGTCACGAGTTCCTCCCTTCCAGCATCCGGCGGACCGCGGCACGCTGCGCCCCGTCGATGCTCAGCGCGAAGAGCAGGAGCGCTCCGAGCGCGACGTACTGGTAGAACGACGGGACGTTGAGCAGGTTGAGGCCGGAGTTGATCATCGACAGCAGCAGCGCGGCGACGAAGGTGCCGATGATCCGGGGCCGCCCGCCCGCCATGCTCGTGCCGCCGAGGACGACGATCGCGATGGCCTGGAGCTCGAGCCCGGACGAGACGGAGCCGTTGACGACCCCGAGCTGGCTGGCGAGGAGGACCCCGCCGACGCCCGCGGCGCAGCCGGCCGCGACGTACGCGAGCAGCAGCACCCGCCCGACCCCGATGCCGGAGTCGGTGGCCGCCTCCGGGCTGCCGCCGACCGCCACGACGTGCTTGCCGAACCGCATCCGGTCCAGCGCGAACCAGGCGCCGGCGCCGAGCAGCAGCGCGACGAGGAACGGCACGGGCACGCCGAGGACCGACGCCGTGGCGACCGACTTGAAGCCGCCGGAGACGATCATGATGGGCGCGCCGCCGGTGAACAGCAGGACCAGCCCGCGGAACACGCTCATCGTCGACAGCGTGGCGATGAACCCCGGCACGCGGAGCTGCGTCACGAGCAGGCCGTTGACGAGCCCGAGGCCGGCGCCGACGGCGATGCCCACGGCCGCGCCGGCCAGGGGCCCCGCGCCGTTGACGGCCCACGCGGCGACGCACGCCGCGAGCGCCTGGGCCGAGCCGACCGACAGGTCGATGCCGCGCACCGCGATCACGAGCGTCATGCCGTAGCCGACGATCGCGAGGATCGCGGCGTTGACGAGCACGTTCGTGACGTTGGACCCGGAGAGGAAGTGCGGCACGACCGCGATCCCGGCCACGAGCACCAGGGCGAACGGGATGAGCACGCCGGCGTTCTGCAGCAGGCTCCGGCGCCGGTCGGCGCGCCGGGCGCGCTCGGCGGACCGGGCGCGCTCGTCGGCGACCAGGTCCTGCGCCGAGGGCGCGGTGGTGGTGACGACGTCAGGCATGGCTGGCCTCCTGGGCGGTCTGTCCGACGGACGCGCCGACGATGTTGTCCTCCGTGACGTCGCGGCCACGGAGCTCGGCGATGCGCCGGCCGGCGAAGTACACGGCGCAGCGGTCGGCGATGGCGGCGAGCTCGGGGGCGTCGGAGCTCGACACCACGACGGCCACGCCGGCGTCGGCGAGCTGCTTCACGAGCTGGTAGATGTCGACCTTGGCGCCGACGTCGACCCCGCGGGTGGGCTCGTTGAGCAGCAGCACCGAGCAGCCGGACAGCAGCGCCCGGCCGAGCAGGACCTTCTGCTGGTTACCCCCGGAGAGGTTGCCGATCAGCTGGCGGCCGTGCGGCACCCGGATGCGCATGTCCCGGCGGAGCGTGGCGAACTGCGCCCGCTCGTCGCGGGGCACCGGCAGCAGCCGGCGCAGCAGCGGCAGCCCCGACCGGTCGCGGGAGACCATGGCGTTCTCGGTGACGTCGAGGTGGGGCAGGATCCCCTCGCCCTTGCGGTCCTCGCTGAGCATGAACACCCCGCTCCGCACGGCCTCCCGCGGCGTGCGGAGCCGGACCGGGCGCCCGTCCACGCGGACGGTCCCCCCGGTGGCCGGCAGGTCGCCGAAGAGCGCCCGGGTGAGCTCGGTGCGCCCGGAGCCGACGAGCCCCGCGAGCCCGACGATCTCGCCCGCGCGGACGGTGAGGTCGAACGGCTCGGCCACCCCGGGCACGCGCAGCCCGGCGACCTCGAGGCGGGCGCGACCGTCCCGTGCGGGGGCGGCGTCGCGCTCGAACGCCTGCGGTGCGCGGCCGAGCATGTGCTCGACCAGCCGGGCCTCGTCGAGCTCCGCGGTCGGGGCGTGGGCGACGAGCGCACCGTCGCGCAGCACGGCGACGTCGTCGCAGAGGGCGAAGATCTCGTCCAGGTGGTGGGAGACGTACACGACGGCCTTGCCGCGCTCGGCCATCCGCCGAACGATCGCGTGCAGGCGGGTGATCTCGGCGCCGTTCAGGGCCGCGGTCGGCTCGTCCATGATGAGCACGTCGAACTCGCGGGACAGGGCGCGGGCGATCTCGACCATCTGCCGGTCGCCGACCGTCAGCGACGAGACGGCGCGGTCCGGGTCGAGGTCCAGCCCGAGCTCGTCCAGCAGCTCCGCGGCCCGGCGCCGCGTGCCCGCCCGGTCGACCACCCCGGCGCGGGTGAGCTCGTGGCCGAGGAACACGTTGTCCGCCACGGAGAGCTGCGGCACCTGCCGGAACTCCTGGCTCACGACGCTGATCCCCGCCGCCTGCGAGTCGGCCGACCCGCGGAAGGTGCGGGCGGTCCCGTGCACGCGCACGGACCCGCTCACGGGCTGCTCGATGCCGCCGAGCACCCGGATCAGCGTGCTCTTGCCGGCCCCGTTCTCCCCGACGAGACCGAGCACCTGCCCCGGTTCGAGGTCGAGCGACACGCCCTTGAGCGCGCGGACCCCGGGGTACTCCTGAACCACGTCCACGACCTGCACCACGGCAGCCATCGACGCCCCTCCTGACGTTGTGGGCGGGGACGGTGCCGCGCGGCGCCGTCCCCGCCGGCGGTCACTTCTGCGCGGCGCGCGAGTCGCGGAAGGCCGCGAGGGAGTCACCCGTGACGATCTCGACCGGGAAGTACACGGTGCGTGCTCCCTCGTCGTCGAACGCCGGGTCCTCGCCCTGCAGCAGCGCGAGGACGGTCTCGACCGCCTTCATGCCCTGGCCGTAGGGGTCCTGCGCGACGGTGGCGCTCATCAGGCCCTGCTCGATCAGGTCGAGCGCGCCGTCGGCGCCGTCGAAGCCGATCAGGTAGAAGCCGTCCTGGACGGACTTGCCGGCGGTCTCCATGGCGCGCTGCGCGCCGATCGCCGAGTCGTCGTTCGCGGCGTAGATGACCTGGAGGTCCGGGTTCGCGGACAGCATGTCCTGCGCGGCGGCGAAGCCGCCGTCCACGGTGTCCTGCCCGTCGAGGCTGGCGACGACCTCGAAGTCGTCGTTCTCGGCGAGCGTGTCGACGAAGCCCGCGACGCGCTCCTCGCCGACCACCGAGCCGGCGTGCAGCTCGATCACGCCGACCTTGTGCGGGCCGGGCTGGTCACCGAGCTGGTCCACGACGTACTGGGCGGCGATCTCCCCGCCGTTGTAGTTGTTGGACAGGATGTAGCCGTCGTAGTCGCCGGCGGTGCCGATGTCCGCGATCACGACCGGGATCTTCGCCGCGTGGGCGGCGTCGATGGTCGACGGGAGCGCCGAGGGCTGCACGGGCGTGACGATCAGGCCCGAGATCCCCTGGTTGATGAGGTCGAGCGACCCGGAGACCTGCTGCTGCTGGTCGGACTTCTGGTCCACGACGACCACGTCGACGCCGGCGGCCTCCGCGCCGGCCTTGACGCCCGCGGAGTACGACTGCCAGTACGGGTTCTGCAGGTCGTAGACGGAGTACCCGAGGGTCAGCGGGTCCTTCGCCTCGAACTCGGTCGAGCCGCCGCCCGACGGGGCGGAGCCCTCGGCGGCGGGCTCGTCGGCGCCGCTGGCGCAGGCCGACAGCATCAGGGTGGCGGCCGCGGTCAGCGCGATCGCACGAGAGAGGTGGCGCACAGGACTGTCTCCTTTGACTGTGCCGGACGGGGCCGGCGGGCGGTGCGGTGGGCGGTGCGGTGGGCGGGTGCCCGGGTCAGGCGATGGCGGTCGCGAGCCGGCCGGAGCTGGCCGCCTCCGCGACGAAGGTGTTGTCGTGCAGGCCGCGCCACTGCGGCAGGGGGGCGGCCTTGTCGTGCGCGTGCTCGGTCGGCTCGTGGCTGTACGTCGAGACCTCGCGCACGACCAGCGGCACCGGGGAGTCGGCCGGGCAGCGGAACGCGTGCAGGTGCTTGCGGTGCATGACGAACTTCGGGTCGCCGGCGCGCAGGCGCGCGTAGCTGGTGAGCCGGGCGTAGGACTCCTCGCGTCCCGCCGGCAGCGCGACACCCTCCGGCCAGGGCGAGCCCGCGGGCATGGGGCTGAACGCGAGCACCTCGTCGTCGCCGACGGCCACCGGCTCGGGGGCGTAGAAGACCTCCATCTCGCCGAGGACGACCTCGTACGACTCGGTCTTGCGCTGGTGGAAGTGCGGGGGGCAGAACTTGCCCGGGTGCACGATCATCAGCTTGTCGCAGAGCCCGGAGTACTCCGCGTGCGCGGCGCCGGCGGCGGGCAGCCCGTCCACGGCCGGCTCGTTGAGCGACTCGAGGATGACCATCACCTCGTAGGGCTCGCGCGACCACAGGCCGTGGGCGAAGGCGTCGTACTGGTCGTCGCCGAACACGATGCCGGCGCTGTCGTTCACCATGTCCGGGGTGACGGGGTAGCGCAGGGCCCGCGCCAGGCTCGCGGCCTCGTTGAGCCACTCGTCGTACTCGCGGCGGGAGACGGACGTCCGGGTCACGAGGTCCTCCATCGGATCGTGGGCCGCGCCCCTCGTCGGGCGGGCGGCGGTACGTATGAACCGGTTCATTGTGAACCGGTTCATACCCTGCCCGGTCCGCCCCGCGGTGTCAATCCCGCAAGGTCACGGTTCGGTGAAGCCCGGGGACGGCCGCGTCAGCGGGCGGGCGCGCCCACGCTCGACGCCCGCACCACGAGGTGCGCCTCGAACTCGACGTGCTCGCCCGGCACGCGGTCGCCGGCCCGGAGCAGCAGCCCGGCCGCGGCCAGGCCCATGTCGTACGAGGGCTGGCGGACGGTCGTCAGCGGCGGGTTGAGGGCGGGGGCGAAGTCGGCGTCGTCGTAGCCGACCAGCGCCACGTCGTCCGGCACCCGGATGCCGCGCTCCTGCATCGCGAGCAGCGCGCCGAGCGCCAGCATGTCGTTGACGCACATCACGGCGGTCACGCGACCGGTGTCCAGCAGCGGCGTCACCGCGGCCGCACCCTCCGCCACGGTCAGGTCGCGCACCTCGACGTCCACCAGGACCTCGTCGGGGGCGAGCCCGGCGTCCCGCAGCGCCTGGGCCGCGCCCTCGCGGCGCTCGGCGCACCACGACACCGAGACCGGGCCGTTGACCAGCGCGATGCGCCGGTGCCCCTCCGCGATGAGGTGCGCCATGGCGAGCCGCGCACCGCGCACGTTGTCGAGGCTGACCCAGGCGCCGCCCGACGCGCGCCCCTGGCGCTCCAGCGTGACGACCCCGAGCCGCCGGCGCTCGAAGGCCGCCCAGTCCGACGCCCGGTCGACGATGGGGGCGATCACCAGGCCGTCGACACCCTGGCTCTCCAGGCCCAGGAGCACGTGGCGCTGGCGGTCCGGGTCCTGGTGCGTCGAGCCCACGACCATCGTCAGGCCCGCGGCGTCGACGCCGGCCTCGACCCCGCGCAGCACCCCCGCCCAGAACGGGTTGCCCACGTCGGGGACCACGACCCCCACCAGCTCGGACCGGCGGCTGCGCAGCTGCCCGGCGGCGCGGGACGGCACGAAGCCCAGGGCGTGCATGGCCGCCTCGACGCGCTCGCGCGTCTCCGGCGCGACGCGGTCCGGGTTGTTCAGGACGTTCGACACCGTGCCCAGCGAGACGCCGGCGCGCGCGGCGACGTCGCGCACCCCGATGGAGCGACCCGTGCGATCCCGTCGTGCGTCGTTCGGCACGCGCTCCCCTGTTCGTCCGGGCGACCGTCATCGTCGCCGTTCGTGCCACGTTGACCAGGGGGTCGACCCCGCAGGTCCGCGCACGGATGCTACAGCCCGGCAGGTGACGGCCGACCGGGACCCCCGCGCCGGGATGCGTGATGTGATATCACTTTGCTATCGCCCGGAGCCGCCGGGCCGCGTCACCAGGAGGTCCCCGTGCCCGAGACAGTCCCGCCGCAGGAGTCGCAGGGCGGCGAGCCCGCCGGCCAGCCCGTCGGTCACGGCGGCGCGCGGGTGGACATCGAGGAGCGGCCCGCCCGGTCCGCCGGCGCCGCGGGCGCCGCCCTCGCCCTCGTGGCGTCGCTCGCGCTGGTCGGCGGGTCGGTCCCGCTGTTCGTCGCGGCGGACGGCGGCTCGGCCCTGCTGGTCGTCGCCGGCGTGCTCGCCGCGCTGCTCGGCTGCCTCGGCCTCACCGCCCTGTCCATCGTGTCGCCCGGGCAGACGATGGTCGTGCAGCTGTTCGGCCGGTACCTCGGGACGATCCGCCGCACCGGGCTCGTGCTCACCGTCCCCCTGACCACCCGCAGGCGCGTGTCGGTCCGCGTGCGCAACTTCGAGACCAACGAGCTCAAGGTCAACGAGGCCGACGGCAACCCGATCAACATCGCGGCCATCGTCGTCTGGCAGGTCGCCGACACCGCCAAGGCCACCTTCGCGGTCGAGGACTACGCCGACTTCGTGCGGGTGCAGTCCGAGTCCGCGCTCCGCCACGTCGCGATGTCCCACCCCTACGACCACGCCGACGACGGCGAGCAGTCGCTGCGCGGCGCGACCGACGTCGTCTCCGGCGAGATCGCCGCCGAGGTGGCCGCCCGCGTGGTCATCGCCGGCATCGAGGTGATCGAGGCCCGGATCTCCAACCTCGCGTACGCCCCGGAGATCGCCCAGGCCATGCTCCAGCGGCAGCAGGCCGGCGCGATCATCGCCGCCCGCGAGCGGATCGTCGAGGGCGCGGTGTCGATGGTCGAGGACGCGCTGTCCCGGCTCGAGCGGGACGACGTCGTGGTGCTGGACGACGAGCGCCGCGCCGCGATGGTGTCGAACCTGCTCGTGGTGCTGTGCGGCGAGGGCCGCGCGACACCGGTGGTGAACACGGGCAGCCTGTACGCATGAGCGAGACGCCCGGGGGGCCGCCGGGCGGGGACGTCCCCGCCCGGCGCGAGCGCAAGTCCGTGCTGCTGCGGCTCGACCCCGCCGTGCACGACGCGCTCGCCCGCTGGGCGGCGGACGACCTGCGCTCCGTCAACGCGCAGATGGAGCTCCTGCTGCGCCGCGCCCTCACCGAGGCCGGCCGGATGCCGCACGACGCCGCCGCCCCACGCGGCCGGGGCCGCCCCCGCCGCTAGCGGCCCGGCCCGTCACGTCCGGCCCGTCACGCCAGCGGGTAGCGGCGGCGCAGCAGCAGGCGCTGCGCGAACGTCCACCACACCGTCACCACCAGGTAGAGCCCCGCCGCGAGCGGGACGACGCAGGCCACGACGGCGGTCACGAACTGCAGCAGGCCGAGCGCCCGCTGCGCCCCGGCGCCGGCCAGCGGGTTCGGCGCCGACCCGGCCGACCCGGCCGCCGCGGCCGCGGGC